>JAREAF010000173.1 GCA_029240475.1 Rhodospirillales bacterium
CGGCTTCGAGCGCCCCTTCTGCATCATCGGCGAGCGCATCAATCCCACCGGGCGCAAGCTGCTCGCGGCCGAGATGGCGGCGGGGGACTATTCGCGCGTCAAGTCCGACGCCATTGCGCAGGTCGAGGCGGGAGCCCACATGCTGGATGTGAATGCCGGCATCCCCCTGGCGGACGAGCCCAAGATTCTGGCCGAGACCATTCAGCTGGTGCAATCGCTGGTGGACGTGCCGCTGGCGATCGATTCCTCGATCGTCGCCGCGCTGGAGGCGGGGCTCGCCGTCTACAAGGGCAAGCCCCTTTTGAACTCCGTCACCGGCGAGGATGAGCGGCTCGAGGCGGTGCTGCCGCTGGTGAAGAAATATGGGTGCGCGGTGGTCGCGATCTCCAACGACGAGACCGGCATCTCCGAGGACCCGGACGTGCGCTACGCCGTCGCCAAGAAGATCGTCGAGCGCGCGGCCGATTACGGCATCCCGCGCTCCACCTGCGGCGCCTCGAACATCAGCTTCGGCCTGCCGAACCGGCACGGGCTCAACTCGGCCTTTCTCTCCATGGCGATCGGCGCGGGCATGACCTCCGCCATCACCAATCCGCTGCATGCCGAGGAGATGACCGGCGTCATGGGCGCGGACGTGCTGATGGGCCACGACCCGAACTGCACGCGCTGGATCCGCAAGTTCCGCGAGCCCGCCGCCGAAGGCAGCGAGGAAGCGAACCATCGCGGCCGGCGCGAAGGCCGGCGCCGTCGTGCCTGACGACGCGCTCATCGTCTTCATGCCGTCCGGCCGGCGCGGCCGGTTCCTGGTCGGCACGCCCGTGCTCCAGGCTGCGCGCCAGCTGGGCGTCGACATCGACTCGGTGTGCGGCGGGCGGGGCATCTGCGGCCGCTGCCAGGTCACCGTGAGCGAGGGCGAGTTCGCCAAGCTCGGCGTCACCTCCAATTCCTCGCACCTCTCCGAGTTCGGTGCGACCGAGATCCGCTATGCCGAGCGGCGTGGCCTGAAAGAAGGGCGGCGCCTCTCCTGCTCCGCGCTGATCCAGGGCGATCTCGTCATCGACGTGCCCCCCGACAGCCAGGTACACAAGCAGGTCGTGCGCAAGCGCGCCGAGATGCGGGCCATTGAGCTCGATCCGGTGGTGCGCCTGCATTACGTCGAGGTGCGCGAGCCCGACATGCACGACCCCTCGGGCGACCTGCAGCGCCTGGAGGAAGCGCTCGCCCAGCAATGGAACCTGACCGGCCTCACCTCGGACCTGCGCGTGATGCAAGCGCTGCAGAAGGCGCTGCGCCAGGGGGAGTGGAAGGTCACGGTCGCCGTCCATGACGGCGACCGCATCATCGCGCTCTGGCCGGGCTTCCAGGATGCCGCCTACGGCCTTGCCGTCGATATCGGCTCGACCACCATCGCCGCGCATCTTTGCAACGCCTCGACCGGCGAGGTGATCGCTTCCGCGGGCACCATGAACCCGCAGATCCGCTTCGGCGAGGACCTGATGAGCCGGGTCTCCTATGTGATGATGAATCCGGGCGGCGAGAAGGAGATGACCGCCGCGGTGCGCGGCGCGATCCAAGGTCTCGCCGAGGAGACGGCGCGCCAGGCCGGCGTCGACATCAACAACATCCTCGAGGTGACGCTGGTCGGCAACCCGATCATGCATCACCTGATGCTCGGCATCGACCCGACCGAGCTCGGCGGCGCGCCCTTCGCGCTGGCAACCGACGGGCCGATCACGCTCTGGACCAGCGAGCTGGACCTCAAGCTGCATCCGAACGCGCGCGCCTATGTGCTGCCCTGCATCGCCGGCCATGTCGGCGCGGACACCGCCGGCGTCATCCTCTCCGAATCGCCGCACACCTCGGAGGAGATGACGCTCGTCGTCGATGTCGGCACCAATGCCGAGATCGTGCTGGGCAACAAGCACCGGCTGCTCGCCGCCTCCTCCCCGACCGGGCCGGCCTTCGAAGGCGCGCAGATCTCGGGCGGCCAGCGCGCCGCACCCGGCGCAATGGAGCGCGTGCGCATCGACCCCGAGACCCTGGAGCCGCGCTTCAAGGTGATCGGCTCCGACCTCTGGTCGAACGATCCGGGCTTCGCCGCCTCGGTCGAGAGCATCGGCGTGACCGGCATCTGCGGCTCGGCGATCATCGAGGCCTTGGCCGAGATGTACCTCACCGGCATCATCAACCAGGACGGCGTGATCGACGGCGCGATGGCGGCGCGCAGCCCGCGCATCCAGCCGACGGGCCGCACCTTCTCCTATCTCCTGCATGAGGGCGAGCCGACCTTGCGCATCACGCAGAACGACGTGCGCGCGATCCAGCTCGCGAAGGCCGCGCTCTATGCGGGCGCGCGGCTCCTCATGGACCGCATGGGCGTGGAGGCGGTGGACCGCATCACCCTCGCGGGCGCCTTCGGCAGCCATATCGACGTCAAATACGCGATGATCCTCGGCATGATCCCGGACTGCGACCTGAAGAAGGTCACCTCGGCCGGGAACGCCGCCTCGACCGGCGCGCGCATCGCGCTCCTCAACCGCAAGGCGCGCACCGAGATCGAGCGCGTGGTCAAGCAGGTCGAGAAGGTCGAGACCGCGGTCGAGCCGCGCTTCCAGCAGCATTTCGTGGAGGCGATGGCGATCCCGCACAAGACCGCCCCTTACCCAAACTTGCGGAAGGCCGTGCCCTTGCCGGAGCCGAAGCCGGTAAGCCAACCTGAAGGAACCGAGAGCGGACGGCGTCGCCGCCGCGCCAAGCCCGAGCTCAGCGCGCGAGAGCCGGAAGCAGCCGAGTGACCACGGCCGCGGCGCCTGCCGCGGCGGCTGCGGTAAAGGCGGTAAAGTCCCGCGCGCTTTCCCGCCCGGCCAGGTCGCTGATCGCGCGCACCACCAGCCACGGCCGTCCGTAAGCTTCGGCGACCTGCGCCACGGCCGCGCCCTCCATCTCGATGGCCAGCGCGCCGTGCTCGGCGAAGAGCCGCGCGCGCGTCTCCTCGCAGGCGAGGAACTGGTCGCCCGTGAGCACGGTGCCGAAACGCAGCTGCGGCTTTCGCGGCGCTGCTCCCGTGGCTGCCGCGGGCATCTCGGGCAGCGCGAGATCGGCGAGCGCGGCGCGCGCCTCCTCCAGCAAAGGCTCGGGCGGCGTGAAGGCGAGCGGCGCGCGGCGTGCGCCGAAAGGCAGCGCTCCCGGCCGGTAGGGCTCGAGGCGCCCGCCGACGATGGCGCCATAGTCATGCTGGATCAGCCGCTCGGCGATGACCACGTCGCCGACGCCGAGGTTCGGATCCAACCCGCCGGCGACCCCGGTGAACAGATAGGCACCGACCCCGAACCGCTCCACGAGCACGGTGGCGACCAGCGCGGCATTGACCTTGCCGATCCCGGTCTCGACCAGCACCGCCTCCACGCCATCGAGCCGCCCGGGCTGGAAGCGAACGCCGGCATGGGTCTCGGCGGCGCCCGCATTGAGGCGCCCCCGCAGCATCGCCGTCTCCTCCGCGATCGCGGAGATGAGCCCGATGGGCCTCGTCGTCATGACATCACTTTCCTGGCGGATCAGAAGCGTGCTGCACAATACCCCCCTCCCCGCCCTCCCCCTCAAGGGGGGAGGGAGAAGGCATTGCCCGCGGTCCCGCCCCCGCGTGATGCCGTTCCATCGTGCAGTTGCGCGGGCCTTCAGTCTGAATGCACCGGAAAGGCTGATCGGTCGTGGCAAGCATTCGACCCCCTCCCCCCTTGAGGGGGAGGGTTGGGGTGGGGGGTGCCCCTCGCTAAATTGAGCGCAGCGATGACCCACACTCCCGACCTTCTGCCGCCCCGTTTCGCCCGCTGGTTCGAGAGCCGCGGCTGGCGGCCGCATCCCCACCAGCTGGCGATGCTCAGAGCCGCGCGGGACGGCCGCTCGGCGCTGCTGGTCGCACCCACCGGCGGCGGCAAAACGCTGGCCGGCTTCCTGCCCAGCCTGGTGGAGCTCGAAGCCAAGCCCAGTGAGGGGCTGCACACGCTCTATGTCTCGCCCCTGAAGGCGCTGGCGGTCGACATCCACCGCAACCTCGTGCAGCCGGTCGAGGAGATGGGCCTGACGCTGACCCTCGAATCGCGCACCGGCGACACGCCGCAACACAAGCGCGAGCGCCAGCGGGTGAAGCCGCCCAACATGCTGATGACCACGCCGGAGTCGCTGGCGCTGTTGCTCTCCTTCCCCGACGCGGCGGAGATCTTCTCCGGGCTCTCGACGGTGATCGTGGACGAGCTGCACGCGCTGGAGCCGAACAAGCGCGGCGACCTGCTGGCGCTCGGGCTCACGCGCCTGGCGAGCCTGGCGCCCGCCGTGCGGCGCCTCGGGCTCTCCGCCACGGTCGGCGACGAGCGGCGGCTCCTTGCCTGGCTCTCGCCGACGGGCAGCGCCGACAACGCGCCCGTGACGCTAGTGCGGGGCCCTGGGGGCGCGGAGCCCGAGATCAGGATCCTCCTGCCCGAGGCCGGGCTGCCCTGGGCGGGGCATATGGGCACCCATGCGGTGCCGGAGATCTATGCCGCCATCCGCCAAGCGCGGACCGCGCTCGTCTTCGTCAACACGCGCGCGCAGGCCGAGCTGATGTTCCAGGCGCTCTGGCGGATGAATGACGAGAACCTGCCGATCGGCTTGCATCACGGCAGCCTCTCGCCCGAGCAGCGGCGCAAGATCGAGGCGGCCATGGCCGCCGGCAAGCTGCGCGCGGTCGTGGCCACCTCCTCCCTCGATCTCGGCATCGATTGGGCGGCGGTCGATCTCGTCATCCAGATCGGCGCGCCCAAGGGAGCCTCGCGCCTCACCCAGCGCATCGGCCGCGCCAATCACCGGCTCGACGAGCCGAGCCGCGCCCTGCTCGCGCCGGCGAACCGGTTCGAGCTCCTGGAATGCCGCGCGGCGATCGAGGCCGTGCGCGCCAAGGAGCTGGACGTCGACCCGGCCACGCCCGGCGCGCTCGACGTGCTCTGTCAGCACATTCTCGGCATGGCGTGCAGCGCCCCGTTCCATGCCGATGCGCTCTATCAGGAGATCGCGCGCGCCGCGCCTTATGCCGGCCTGCCGCGCAAGGATTTCGACGACGCGCTCGCCTTTGTGGGCACGGGCGGGTACGCCCTTGGAACATATGAGCGCTGGCGGCGGCTGGCGCAGGACCGCGAGGGCCGCTGGCACGCCGCCAACGGCCGCGTCATCCGCCGCTACCGGATGAATCTCGGCACCATCGTCCAATCGCCGATGGTGAAGGTGCGCCTGCGCCGCAGCCACGTGCTGGGCGAGGTGGAGGAATGGTTCGTGCAGAGCCTCGTGCCGGGCGACACCTTCATCTTCGCCGGCCAGCATCTGCGCTTCGACGGCATGCGCGAGATGGTGGCCGAGGTCAGCCGCGCCGAAGGCGAGGAGCCGAAGGTGCCGACCTACGAGGGCGGCAAGCTGCCGCTGACCACGAACCTCGCGCGGCGGGTGCGGGCGATCGTCGCCGAGCCGGGCCGCTGGCACGCGCTCCCCGATACCGTCTCCGAATGGCTGCGGCTGCAGCGCTGGCGCTCGGAGCTGCCGGAGCGCGACGGCCTCCTGGTCGAGACCTTCCCGCGCCACGGCAAGTCCTTCCTCGTCGCCTATCCGTTCGAAGGGCGCAACGCGCACCAGACGCTCGGCATGCTGCTGACGCGGCGCATGGAGCGGATGGGCCTGGGGCCGCTCGGCTTCGTCGCGACCGATTATGTGATCGGCATCTGGAGCCTCGCGGAGGCCTCCGACATGGACGCGCTGTTCGACGAGGACATGCTCGGCGACGATCTCGAGAGCTGGATGGCGGAATCGAGCCTGCTCAAGCGCACCTTCCGCAACGTCGCCATCATCGCCGGGCTGATCGAGCGGCGGCAGCCGGGCCTGGAGAAGAGCGGGCGGCAGCTCACGGTCAATTCCGACCTGATCTACGAGGTGCTGCGCCGGCACGAGCCGCAGCACATCCTTCTGCGCGCGACCTGGGCCGATGCGGCCGGCGGGTTGCTCGACGTCCCGCGCCTGGCGGAGATGCTGCGGCGCGTGAAGGGCCACATTCGCCACCGCCGGCTCGACCGGGTTTCGCCGCTGGCGGTGCCGGCGCTGATCGAGATCGGCCGCGAGACGGTGGACGGCAGCAGCGCCAACGACGCCCTGCTCGCCGAGGCGGAGGCCGAGCTCGTCGCCGAGGCCATGGGTGGCGAGATGCAGGCCGAGATGCCGCTGTAGCTGCTCGTTGCATCGATGACGCGGCACCCCCTCCCCAACCCTCCCCCCGCAACGAGGGAGGGAGGAGAAGCTTCGTTCCCCTCCGCCCTTGAGGGAGAGGCCAGGGTGGGGGGGTGAGGCAGCGACGGACCCTCGAAGAACATTGATCGGCCACCGCCGCCTTGCTACGCATCCCCCATGCCGCTCGACAGCCGAACGCAAGAGCCGCGGCGCGGGACCGTGCCGATCGCCGTCAATGGCGCGAGTTTGCTCGCCGATCCGCTCGGCGCGGCCATCGAGCCGTCCACCGGCACGGTCATCGTCGCCGACCTGCATTTCGAGAAGGGATCGGGCCTCGCGCGCCGCGGCCGCCTTCTGCCGCCCTACGACACGCGCGCGACGCTGGAAGGGCTCGCCGCGCTGGTCGAGCGCTGGCAGCCGCGCCGCGTGGTCGCCCTCGGCGACAGTTTCCACGACCGCGGCGCCGGGGAGCGCATCACCGAGGCGGATCTCGATTTCCTCGCCGCGCTCATGCGCGGACGCGACTGGATTTGGGTGCGCGGCAATCACGACCCCGAGCCGCCGGCGCGCTGCGGCGGCGAGATCGCCGACGAGGTGCGCATCGGACC
>JAREAF010000174.1 GCA_029240475.1 Rhodospirillales bacterium
TCGCCCAGGAAGCCCTCGAGCTGCCCCCGCGCGGCGAGCACCGCATGTCCGGTTCCGAGCGGCGGGTCCTGGATGGCAACGGGCCGGGGCGCCACGAACTCGGCCACGGCGTCCTGGCCCGGAGAAAGCACGACCACTTCGCGCGCGGGCGCGAGCGCCGCGAGCGCGTCCAGCACATGGCCGATCATCGGCCGGTTCGCGACCGGATGGAGCACCTTCGGCAGCGGCGACTTCATCCGCGTGCCCTTGCCGGCGCCCAGGATCACGGCCGCGAGCGGCGGTCTCTGCGTCATGGAAAGCGCGCCTCGCGATTGCCGGCCTCACGCTGCCAGACCTCGCCGGGCAGTTCAACTTTGGGCGGTCCGTCCGGCGAGGTCATTTTGGGTTATCGCGGGAGAGCCGGCGCGGAGGGGATATCAGCGGCTGGCCTGGCGATCGGCCCAGCGGGCCGAGGCCAGCTCGAGCCTGACCGCGCCGAGGCTGATCTCCGTTTCGATGCGCACCGGCAGCGGGGGAGCGCCTTCAAGCACCCGTCCCAGCCAGATCACCGTATCGTCCAGCGGCCCGCGCTTGCCGGGTTTGAAGCCGTGCAGGGGCTTTGATTTGAGCCGGCAGACGGTAAGCTTGCCGCTGTAAACCGAGTGGCTGGTCTGGGTGATGCTCTCCTGCGGCTCGCTCAAGAAGGTCACGTCGTACCGGCGCTTGCCGTCGAAGATGGGCACCGTGCCGGAACAGGCGTCGGTCTCGGCCACCGACCGAAGCAGCGCGATCATCCCCGAGGCCGGATCGATGCTGCCCTCCAGAAGCTCCGGGGGCGCCGGCTCCTCCGCGTCGTCGGCCGGAGTGAACCGGGTCACCGGCGCCCCCCCCGGCTGGAATGCGATGCTCAAGCCCTTGCGCTTGTCGCGCTTACGAGTGGTGGTCGAGTAGAGCGCCGGCTGCAATCCCTTGCCGTTCTCGGCGCCTTGCGATTGGGCGGTGAAGGCGATCGGCTTCAGCTTGTCGACGAGGCCGACGGTGCGGCCTTGCAGCGCCACGGCGTAGCTCTCGTCCGAGCCTTCCGCCAGGTCCAGGCGCGCCTGCAGCTTCATGATGGTGACGCCGCCGTACCGGACATCGTAGTCCAGCAGAAGTTCGGGCTCGGCCTTGGCCTCAGCCAGAGTTCCCCCTGCAAAGAGCAGCAGGGCCAGTGCAGCGGCGCGGAAGGTGGGCAGGCGCATTCTTCTCTCGACTTAGGACGGTCCGGCCGATGCCTCGACCAGGTCCACGGTGACGATGCCGAGAGCGGTCGTCAATTCCAGACGCACCGGAATGGTCGAGCCCGCCACCTCCGCCACCCAGGCGGTGCCCTGGCTGGGCAGGCGCTCGCGGCTGTCGTCGAGCTGATTGAGCTCGAGCTCGCAGCGCTGCGCCGGGCCGCCATAGAGCGAGCGCGGCAGCGCCTCGATCAGCTCCTCTCCGGTTGCGCGGGTGATCAGGTCGAAGCGCCGGCGCCCGTCATAGACCGGAAGCGCCGCCGCGCAGGATCCGCTCGCGGCCACCGTGCTGAGCAGCGCGACCATGGCGCTGGCGGGATCCAGCGTCCCTTTGGCCTGCTCGGGCCTGGGATTGAGACTTGCGTCCTCCGGGCGCGGCGGCTCGAAGCGTGGCACCGGCGTGCCGTCCTTGGCATAGGCGATGGAGACCGGCCGACTGTCCAGAGCCGAAAGATTCTCGCCCGCGAATCGCTTGGGGCTGAGCCTTGGGCCGCGCGCCAGGCCTTCGGACCGTGCGGTGAATGACCAATCGTAGATCTGGCCGACATAGCCGCCGGCCCGCCCGACGATATCGGCGCGATAGGGGCCCTGTGCGCTGCCGCCGGGCAAGGCCAGATCGGCCGTCACGGTCATCACGGGCAAGGGGCCGAGCAGGACCTGGTAGGACAAGGCAAGCTGGCCCGGGCTGGTCGCGGCCTGCCCTTGCGGCAGCAGGAACGCGGCGCCCAGGGCGCCGCCGGCCGCAATCGCGCGCAGCCACGAGCCGCACCGCCCCGGGACAAGGCCGAACCCCAACATGGCCCGGAATATGGTGCGAAAATGCGGCAAAGCAAAGGCGTGACTGGAGCCGCCCGGCCCAGCGCCTCGCCCGCAAGAGCCAAAAGAGGGCCGCCTTGTTGACACGAGCGCCGGCCGTGACCTAATGAAGACCTTCACCTCAGCGGGCCGCCGGAAGGCCCGCATCGGTTCCGCGGCACCAACAGCGGACGGGCGCTTAGCTCAGCGGGAGAGCACACCCTTCACACGGGTGGGGTCGCAGGTTCAATCCCTGCAGCGCCCACCATTCCCTTCTCAGGCTGGACATTGAGGGTGGATCATTCCGGCAGCCCAGCCTTGCGCAGCCCCTCGACAAGGCTATTGAAATCCTCGGGTCTACGAACTGGGACGAGGTGCTTGAGATTAGACAAGCGCAAACCAGGGTCGAGCCCGCGCAAACGCGTCATCACCTTTGAGGCCAGATCGAGCCGTCCAATCAAAGCGGAGCTCGCCGCCAGAATGACATTTGCAGGAAGGTGGCCGGGATGCTCGGCGAAAGCCTTCTCCGCCCAACGCAGCGTCTCCTCATAGTGGCCCGCACCGAAGTAAGCGTATGCGGTGGCGGTCTGCATTTGAACCAGCTGCGGGTCCTGCGGGCTAAGACGCATGGCGCGCCGGAGGTGGTCCAAGGCGATCTCCGGTTCACCGCGCCAGACACGCACAAATCCACTATAGAGCCATCCAAACGCCAAGTTCGGGTTGAGCTGGAGAGCGCGGTCGATCAAGGCGACACCGTTGTCGAGATCGCCTGCGATGTAGGCGAGGACGAAACCTGACGTCGCGAGCGCGACGGCGTCGTCCCCGCCCAACTCGGCCGCACGCTGTGCCAAGCGCTGCGCTTCCGCAGCTTCTCCTTCAGCATCCATCATCCAGCCTCGCCCCCTCCGCTGCGCGTAGCAGCGTGCCGCCATCGCATAGGCGGCGGCGAAGCTGCGATCGAGCTCAATTGCTCGACCGAACATCGTCAGCGCTTCCTCGTTGCCCGCCTTGGTCCAAAGATGAAGGCCTGACATGCCGCGAAGATAGTAGTCATATGCGTCCAGGCTATCGGTCGGCTTACGTTTCGCGCGTTCGATCTCGGCCTTTTCCAGTCGTGGGGCGATAGCTCCGACCACCCGAGCCGTTACTTGATCCTGCAGGTCGAAGATGTCTTCGACGCTGCCATCGAAACGGTCCGCCCAGAGATGCGCGCCAGTGGCGACGTCGATTAGCTGGCCGGCGATCCGCACCCTGCCCCCGGCCTTTCGCACACTGCCTTCGAGCACGTAGCGCACGCCCAGTTCTCGCCCGATCTGCTTCACGTCCGTCGGGCGGCCCTTGTAGGTGAAGCTTGAATTGCGGGCGATGACAAAGAGCCAACGAAGGCGCGACAATGCCATCGTGATCTCCTCGACCACGCCGTCGGCAAAATAGTCTTGCTCCGGATCGTTGCTAAGGTTCTGAAATGGCAGGACTGCAACAGAAGGTTTGTCCGGAAGCGGAGGGGCCGACCTCGCGGCGGATCCATCCGGCCGAACCGAGTAGACAGCCACGAGCTCGGCTATGTTCTTGAGCCGCTCTTCGCCTCGTAGCTCGAAGCCAAATGGGACCTTCTGTCGAGCAAGGTCCGCAACACGTTGCGAAACACAGATGCCATTCGGCTCAGCCACTTCCTGCAGCCGCGCAGCCATGTTCACGGCTTCGCCATGACGGTCCTCGCCCTCTACGATCACATCGCCAACATGCACCCCGATGCGCCACTCGATGCGGGGCTCGTCGGTCATGCCGCGATTGGCGTCTTCCATCGCCTGCTGGATGGCCGCCGCGCATTCCACGGCATCCACAGCGCTGCCGAACTCCGCCAAGAGCCCGTCGCCCATCAGCTTGAAGATGCGACCGCGATGGCGCGCGATGGCTGGCTCGACCAACTGCATGCGCCTTTGGCGCAGCCGCTGGAACGTCCCGGCCTCGTCCCGCTCCATGAGACGGCTATAGCCGACCACGTCGGCGGCAAGGATGGCGGCAAGCCTGCGCTCCATGTCCCGTGGATCCAACCCCGACTTGGACTGCTTGACGCATCAGCCTAGCACAGCTTGGGAAGCGATCGTTTCAACGCTATCGTAGGCGCAGCACGCACGCACGCCGCCTCTCGCCTTCAGCTCTGGTCCGGCAGCTTCGCGAGGAGCCAACGTCATGAAAGTCCCGCGCCGTCGAGTTCTGCAACTCGTAGCCGCGGCCGCCGCGCTCCCGACCGTTTTGCGAAGTGCAGGAGCACAAACCTATCCCTCGCGGCCAGTGCGTTGGGTGGTGCCATGGCCGCCAAGCGGCGCGGCCGATATCAGCGCGCGCCTGTTGGGACAGTGGCTGTCGGAGCGGCTTGGTCAAGCCATCGTTATTGAGAACCGCCCTGGGGCAGGCGGAAATATCGGCACGGAGATGGTCGCGACCTCGGCGCCCGATGGTTACACGCTGCTGCTGGTCGGATCGTTCAATGCGATCAACGCGACCCTGTACGAGAACCTCAATTTCGACTTTATCCGCGACATCGCGCCAGTGGCGGGCATCATGCGCAATCCGCTCGTACTGGTGGTGAACCGGTCGGTTCAGATCGAGACCGTCCCTGAGCTCATCGCTTACGCCAAGGCCAATCCGGCCAAGCTTAACGTGGGAACCGGCGGGATCGGCAGCCCGCAGCATATGGCCGGCGAGCTATTCAGGATCATGGCTGGGGTCGACATGGTGTTTGTCCACTATCGCGGCTCGGCCCCCATGCTCACCGATCTTCTTCGGGGAGAAGTGCATGTCTCGTTCGACCCCTTGCTCTCATCGATAGAGCACATCAGGGCCGGCACCTTGCGTCCGCTGGCGGTCACCACGAAGACCCGCTCGGAGGTGCTTACCGACATCCCGACCGTCGGTGAGTTTGTGCCAGGCTACGAGACGAGTGGATGGACCGGGGTTGGCGTGCCCGTGGGCACGCCGGCGGAAGTCATCGACAGACTGAACGGGGAGATCAACACAGGGCTCGCTCAGGACACGATCAAGGGGCGCCTAGCGGATTTGGGCGCCACACCCCTTCCCGGCTCGCCAAGCGATTTCGCGAAGCTCATCATCGAGGAAACGGAAAAGTGGGCGAAGGTAATCCGGACTGCCAAGATCAAGGCGGCGTAATGTCGTAAGTGCGCCCACCATTGCCGATCTGAGGCGATCTCCGGCCACCGGGGCTCAGCTTGGCGGCGAGCCGAAGGGCGTATCGATCTCCGGCCGAAGGGAGTGGGTCGGCCAGGTGGCGCCGTGCCCCGCGAACCGCCGCTCCAGGTCCTCCGAGAGCTGCTTCGAGAAGACTCGCGCCGCCGGCCAGAGCAGGTGGTAGGCGTCACCGAAGGCCCCCTCTCCAAGCGCCATGGACCGCTCGTCGATGAAGATCGCGGACGTGCCCCTCAAGGCCTCTGACAGCTCGCGCACGAACTGGTCAATGTAGCCCTTCGCCCCTGCGACTTCGCGCAGGAAGATCGGGCTCGTCGGCGGCACCACGACCACGAGCCGCGCGCCGCGCGCATCGACGTCGCCGCTCCATGCCCGCAGCTCGCGGAAGCAGGCCGGATCAAGCGGGCGGATCTTGGTGTAGAGCACGGCGTGACGCTGCCGCGCCTCCTCGGCCGACATGTCCATGGGCATGGTGCCGAACGGATCGGTGTAGAGCCGCCTTTCGAAAGACCCGCTCAGGTTCTCCCGCGCGGCGGCGATCTCGAAAGCCTCCGGAACCAGCTCGTGCGGATTGAAGTATTTCAGATAGGTCTTCGCCAGGCTCGCCTCGCCGCGGACATAGGCCCGCGCGTCGGCGCGCTCGAACACGGCTCGCGGAACGGTCGTGCAATCCTCGAAGTCGGGCGGCACCGCGAGCTGCAGGACCTTCCGCACCCCGGGAAAAAGATCCAGGTAGAAATTGCTGGCGTAGCGGACCTCGTGCATCTGGGCGCCGCTGAACGCAACGTTGAGGAACCTTTCCCGTCCATGAAGCTCGCCGGAGAAGGGAGCCCCGTACAAGGACCGCATCGCGCTCGAGGAGCCCACAGCAATCGTGGTGGGCTGCAAGTCCGGATGACGCCGGAGGAACCGCAGCTTCTCGTCGAGATCGATCCGATTGGAGATCGCCGGCGCCGGCAGGTGCTGCGGGGCGTAGCGATCGAGCAACTCGATCAAGCCGACGGTGGCGACCACCGTCGCGAGCACGCCACCCAACAATGCCGCGGCATAGGCTCGCATCGAGCCTGCTCCCCCACGCAAAGTGCCCAGACCCCATATTCTCCGACCCTCATTATACGCTTGCGGCCTGCTCCCGATCCCCTCGACAAGCGAAGCATGTGTCCTATCCACATGCGTGAAATCAGGTCATTTTTCGGTGATTACTGAAGTTCGGGCGCGAGCGCCGTTCCAAGCCCTCGGACAGGTTGCGATCGGCCGCGTTCACCACCAAGCCGTGCCGCCAGTAATCACCT
>JAREAF010000007.1 GCA_029240475.1 Rhodospirillales bacterium
GCTTGCGCGCCGCCCAGCCGTTGCCGCCGAGATGGTCGAGCCGCGCGGTGCCCTCGCCGCCATAGCGGGAGAGCAGATCGAGATCCTCCGCCGGAACCCAGAGTCTCTCGTCCCCCGCATAGGAGACGGGCGCGCAGGCATGCGCCGCGCCCGCCGCATCGAGGCTCTCCGGCGGGCCGATGCGGCCGATGCCGTGCTCGATATGGACGACGTGATCGCCCGGCGCGACCTCCAGCAGGTCCGGCAGGGGAATGGCGGCCGAGGGGCCGCGCGCCGGCCGCGCTTGCCCGGCGCCGACCACGTCGGCGGCGGTGACGACGGCGATCTTGGGCGAGACGAATCCCTCTTCGAGCGGTGCGACGGCGCCGATCAGCTTTGCGCCGGCAGGGCGTGCGGGCCAGCTGTCGGCGGCGAGGGGCTCCACTTCCATGAACTCGGCGATCGCGGGGAGCAGGCGTTTCAAGAGCGTTCGCGTAGGCGCGAGGACGAGCGTCCGCCGCCCCTCCGCCGCTTGTGCGGAAAGGTGCTCGGCCGCGGCGGACAGAGGGTCGCGATCCTGCGCGAAGCGCGGCCCGGGCCGGCCGCCGAGATCGCCGGCTTCGCCCTTTTCCGGAACCGCGGCGCTGATCCGCGTTCCGCCGCGGGCGAGCAGCGCCTTCCAGTCCTGCACCTGCAGATAGAGCGCCTCTGGCGGAAGCGGCCGCAGCGTCTGCTCCGCAGGGGCCAGGGTTCGGTGCGTCTCGAAACTCTCGCCGATCAACTCCAGCCGGTCCTCGAGGCGCTCGTCGGCGCCCTCGTCGAAGCTGAGGGTCGCTTCCGGCAGCCAGTCGGGCACGGAGGAGAGCCGCTCGTGAAACAGCGGCAGCCACGGCTCGACGCCGAACGGCTTGGACGAACTCTCCAGCGCCTGCTCGATGGCGGCGGGCAGCGCGCCGCCGAGCCGCTGCTTCTGCGCCTCCCTGACGCGCTCGATGGAGACCGGATCGAGCGGCAACTCGGAGGCGCGCCCGAACGCGATCTCATCCAGCTCGCCGGTCGCCTGCTGCGTGCCAGGATCGAAGCGGCGCATATGGCCGATGGTCCCGTCCACGAACTCGAGCCGGACCGGCTGCTCTTCGGAGGGCGGCCAGAAATCGAGCACTGCGCCACGCAGCACGATCTCGCCGCGCTCCTGGACCAGCGCGCTCTCCACGTAACCCCAGTGCCCGAGCCGGCGCTGAAGGTCTTCGGCATCGCACGCGCCGCCCGTCGCGGCCGTGCCGTCCGCCTGGGCGAAGAACTCGGGCGCGGGGACGCGCTGCACCAGCCCGCCCGGCGTCGCGATCAGGAGCAGGGGCTCGCCCTCCGTGCGCGTGGCGAGGCGCTGCAGCGCCGCCGCGCGCCGCCCCGCGCGCTCGCCCGACGGCGACATGCGGTCGTAGGGCAGGCTGTCCCATCCCGGCAGCGCGATCACGCTGAGCCGTGGCGCAAAGAATGCGAGGAGGCCCTGCAGCAACTCGGCCCGGCGGCCGTCGCGCGCGATGTGAATATGCCCGGCGCCGGCGGCCTGCTTGGCGAGCTTGGCGAGGAGAAGCGCATCCAGCCCCTCGGGGGCGCCGGTCACGTTCCGGACGCGCGCGGGGGATGCGGCGGCGCGCCGCGGGCGGCGCTTGGCCGCGGCGGGCCTCTGCCTGCGAGGGGAGCCGGACATCGCTGGTGCGGAGCAATCCTGTTGAGGGCGGGGGGGTCGCTGGGCTGGGAACGACGTTCCGGCCGCTTTGTTGCAGAAGCGAGACCAGCCGCGAGGGCCAGCAGAAATGAGCGACGAGCGCGATCGCGTCCGGACGGACCGCGGCCGAACCGGGGACAAGGTGCCCGCGCGGGACCCGGCGACCGTCCCCATCTCCGCAGATGCCGAGACCGGCGGGGCGCGCACCGATCCATCGGCCGCGAAGGCGGACGGCTCGCGGCGCGCCGCGATCGGCGATCGCGTCGCCGGCGAGCCGATATCCGGTGCGGCGCGCCTCACGCAGGGACGGGGATCGCGCCCCAGCCTGCTGCTCTGGTCGGCGCTGGTCGGAGCGGTGGTGCTGGGTGCGGTGCTGGCGGCGGCGGGACTTTCGTCCGGCTGACAGGTGGCGACTGAGCGCGCTAAGGTTCCGCCACACCGCGATCAGCCGAGGAGTTCCGGGAATGCTGAATCTCGATCCAGCGCTCTACGCCACCTCCCGGAGCTTTCTCGAGGAGCGCGAGCGGATCTTCTCGAGGACGTGGCAGCTGATCGGCCCCGCCTCGCGGCTGCCGGAGCCGGGGAGTTACGTCGCGACCGAGCTGGCCGGCCTCAAGCTCTTCGTGCTACGCGGGCGCGACGGCGCGCTCCGGGCCTTCCGCAATGTGTGCCGGCACCGCGGCGCGCGGCTGCTGGAGGAGGGAACGGGGCGTTGCGCGGGGCCCGTGCGCTGCCCCTATCACAACTGGTCCTACGACGATCAGGGCCGCCTGGTCGCCATGCCCTGGTTCGGCGAGGAGGCCTCCTTCCGAAAAGAGGATTGGCCGCTGCACCAGATCCAATTGCGCGAGTGGCGCGGCCTCGTCTTCATCGCCTTCGCGCCGGAGCAGGAGCTGGAGGCGCAGCTCGGCGAGCTGGTCGCCGAGCTCGCCGGCGAGCCCATCGAGACTTACCAAGCCGTCCGCGAGGAGCGGCTCGTCTTCGATGCCAATTGGAAGATCTACACGGACAATTTCGTCGAGGGCTATCACATCCCCGGCATCCATCCGAACTTCTTCCAGGCCATCGAGTTCAAGCGGTTCGAGACCACGGCGCATGACGGCTTCGTTCGCATGACCGCGCCGCCGCGCGAAGGCCTGTTCTATCGCGGCAAATGGCTGTGGATGTGGCCGAACTGGACGCTCTCCCTGTTCGACGGCGGGATGAATACCTCGCGCATCAATCCGCTGGATCACCAGCGGACCGAGCTGATCTACAACTTCTATTTCGCCGACCCGTCTCGCACCAATGCGATCGAGGACACGATCCAGCGCAACCTTGCCGTGGTGCGGGAGGATTTCGGCATCTGCATCGAAACGCACAAGAACTACGCGAACGGCTCCTATTCGGCCGGCCCGCTTTCGCCGCATCATGAAGCCGGCGTGCGCTATTTCCAGGACAAAGTGCGGAAGAGTCTCAGCCTGGCCTGACGGCGCCGGAGAGCAGGATGAGCGCAGGGGAAATCGAGTATGCCTGGTCCTGCCGCTGCTGCGGCCGACAGTACAGGACGCTCCCCCTCGACTTCGCCCTGGACGCGCCGGTCTATTGGCGGCAGCTCTCGGAGGAGGAACGCAAGCGGGCGTTCCTGAGCTCGGACGTGTGCGTGATCGGCGATGACCGCTTCATCCGCGGCTGCCTGGAGATTCCCGTGCGCGGACGCGAAGAGCGTCTGGTCTGGGGCGTGTGGACCTCGCTCTCCGAGGCCAGCCTGCGGCGCGCCTATGAGCTATGGGACGCGCCGGAGATTCCGGCGGACGAGCCTGCCCGCTTCGGCTGGCTCAGCAACGAGCTGAAGTCTGTCTATGGCGTCTCCACGCTGAACCTGAAGACGGCCGTGCGCTTCCGTGCCGGCAAACTGCGCCCGCTGATCGAGGCCGAGCCCTCGGACCACCCGCTCGCGCGCGAGCAGGCGGAAGGCGTCACGGTCGATCGGGTGCAGGAGATCGCGGCGGCGCTGCTGCATCGTCACTGAGCGCGCCTTGGGCGAGCGGGAAAACGTGCGCGCGCCGGCAATCGAGCCGGACCGATACGGCGGCGCCCGGCTCCGGCAGCACGTCGCCGGGCATGCGCGAATGCAGCGGCGCCGCCACTCCGTCGACCGCGATCCGGATGAGTGACGTGCGCCCGAGCAGCCGGGCATCGATGACGCGGGCCTGCGGCATGGCGTCGGCGAGCGCCTCTCCCACGACCACGCCCTCGGGGCGGATCAGGACGAGGGCGGCGGCGCCCTGGCTCAGTCCCGGCGCAGGGATGCGGCCGAGCGGGGTGGCGACATGCCCGTCTTGGACCACTCCTTCGAACCGCTCCACTTCTCCCAGGAAGCTCGCCACGAAGGGGCTGGCGGGCCGCCGGTAGAGTTCGGCCGGCGTGCCGCATTGGACGATGCGGCCCTCGGACATGACCGCGAGCCGGTCGCCCATGCGCATCGCCTCTTCCGGATCGTGCGTGACGATCACCGCGGCCACCCCCCGCGCCTTCAACAGGTCGAGCGTTTCGTCCCGCAGCCGGTCGCGCAGCCGCGCGTCCAGTCCCGAGAAGGGCTCGTCGAGCAGCATCAGCTTGGGGTCGGGCGCGAGCGCGCGGGCGAGCGCCACCCGCTGCTGCTGCCCGCCGGAGAGCGTGTGCGGATAAGCCTCGGCGAAGCGGGCGAGCCCCAGCTGCTCCAGCGCCGCAAGGGCGCGCCGCCGGCGCTCTGGCGCGGCCCGCCGGCGCAGCCCGAAGGCGACGTTGTCCACCACGGTCAGATGCGGAAAGAGGGCGATGTCCTGGAACACGAAGCCGAGGCGCCGGTCCTCGGGCGGGACCTGGGTGCGCGGATCGGAGACGATCCGCCCCTCGATCAGGATCGAGCCGATGGACAGCGGCTCGAGCCCGGCGGCGAGCCGCAGGAGCGTGGACTTGCCGCAACCGGAAGGTCCGACGAGGCTCAGCACCTCGCCGGGCGCGACGGCCAGGTCGATGTCGCTCAGGACCGGGACGCCATCATAGGCGTGCCCGACCCCGCGGAACTCGAGGGCAGGGGCGGTCATGGCCGCGTCCAGGCTCACTCCCGGAATTGGCCGGGACGGGAGCGGGCGATGGCGCGGCTGAGCAAGATGACGGGCACGATCCCCACCAGCACGATCAAAAGGCCCGGCGCCGCGGCGTCGCGAAGCCGCTCGTCGGATGCCATCTGATAGGCGCGGATCGCGAGCGTGTCAAAGTTGAAGGGGCGCAGGATCAGGGTGGCCGGAAGCTCCTTCATCACGTCGACGAAGACCAGGAGCCCGGCGGTGAGCGCGCTGCCGGCCAGAAGGGGCGCATGCACCCGTCGCAAGACGCCGCCCGGCCGTTCGCCCAGCGTGCGCGCCGCGCCATCCATGCTCGCGGTCACGCGGGCGAAGCCTGCATCGGCGGCATTGACAGGAATGGCGAGGAACCGCACCAGATAGGCGAAGACCAGGCCGGCGATGCTGCCCGTCACGATCAGCCCCGTGCCGACGCCGAAGGTGGAGCGGGCCCAGCCGTCGATCGCGTTGTCGAAGGCGCCGAAGGCCAGCAGCACGCCCACCGCGATCACCGCGCCCGGTATGGCGTATCCCATGCTGGCGAGGCGCACGGCCCAGGAGACCATCGGGTCCGCCTTCCGGCGCTGGGCGTAAGCGAGCACGAGGGCGACCGCTACGGCGACCGCGGCGCTGATCGCCGCCAGCACGAAGCTGTTTCCGGCGAACATGAAGAAACGCGCGTCGATCACGTAGTCCCATGTCTCGATCGCCCAATTGCCCAGCACCGCGACCGGCAGGAGGAAACCCAAACCGACCGGCAGCAGGCACGCCGCCGCCGCAATGATCCCGGCCAGCCCGCCCAGCGGGCGGGTCGGCAGCGTGCGGTAGCGCCCCGTCGTGTGATGGTAGCGGGCCGCGCCGCGCGAGCGCCGCTCGATCAGCAGCAGCGCGGCCACGAAGATCAGCAGCGTCGCGCCCAGCTGCGCGGCGGCGACCGGCTCGCCCATCCCGAACCAGGCGCGGTAGATGCCGGTCGTGAAGGTGTCGACGGCGAAGTAGGAGACGGTCCCGAAATCGTTCAGGGTCTCCATCAGCGCAAGGGATACCCCCGCGATGATGCCGGGGCGGGCCAGCGGCAAGGTCACGCGCGCGAAGGTGCGCCACGGTCCATAGCCCAAGGTGCGGCTCGCTTCGATCGCGCAGACCGACTGCGAGAGGAATGACGCGCGAGCAAGCATGTAGACGTAGGGGTAAAGGACGAGCACCAGCATCATGATCGCGCCGGGCATCGAGCGGACGGGCGGGAGCCAGTAGTCGTCCCGCGTCCAGCCGAACGCGTCGCGCAGCGTGCTCTGCACCGGCCCGGCATAATCGAGCAGGCCGGTATAGGTGTAGGCGATCACGTAGGCGGGCATGGTGAGCGGCAGCAGCAGCGCCCATTCCCAGATGCGGCTGCCGGGGAAACGGTAGAAGGTCACGAGCCAGGCGGCGGTGACGCCGAGGAACGCGGTGCCGAAGCCGACCCCGGCGCCCAGCAGGAGCGAGTTGAGCACGTAGCGGCCGAGGACGGTCTCGGCGAGATGGCGCCAGACCTCTCCGGCCGGAAGGACGAGCTGGGCGAGAACCGCGAGCACCGGCAGCGCGATCAGACCGGCCAGGGCAAACGGCCCGAGGGTCCAGAGATCCAGGCGGAAACGACGCCGGGCGGGAAGCGCGCTCCCCGCCCGTTCGATCGCCTCCGGCCCAGGGAAGAAGCCCTGTTCGGCCATCACATCCCCGTTCGGCCGTCGCGGCTCATGGCCAGCCGACGCGATCGAAGATGCGGACCGCCTCGGCATTGTGCTTGCCGAGCTCGGCCAGATTGAGCTCGTCCATCTTGAACGAGCCGAGGCCCTGCAGCGTGTCGGAGGCGGAGATGCCAGGCTTCACCGGGAATTCCTGGCCCTTCTCGGCATAGATCTTTTGCGCCTCGTCCCCCACCAGGAACTCCAGCAGCTTCACGGCCTCATCCTTATTGGGGGCGTGGGCGGCCACGCAGGCGCCGCTGACATTCACATGCGTGCCGTGGTCGGTCTGGTTCGGCCAGATCACCTTCAGCTTCTGCGCCGCTTCGCGCTCCTCCGGCTTATCGGAGGTCAGCATCTGCGCGTAATAGTAGGAATTGGCGATGACCACGTCGCCTTCGCCGGCGGCGGCGGCCTTGATCTGGTCGCGGTCGCCGCCCTGCGGCTTTCGGGCAAGGTTGGCGGCGACGCCCTTGGCCCACTGCTCCGCCGCCTCGGGACCCTTATGGGCGATCATCGAAGCCAGAAGCGACTGGTTGTAGATGTGGCTGGAGCTGCGGGCCAGGATGCGCCCCTTCCATTTCGGGTCGGCGAGATCCTCGTAGCTCTTGATCTCGGCCGGATCGACCTTGCCGGGAATGTAGAAGATCGGGCGCGCGCGGATACCGAGCCCAAACCAGGCGCCCTCCGGATCGCGGTAGGCCGCGGGGATGGACTGCTCGAGCGCCTCGGACTGGACTTTCTGGCAGAGGCCCTCCGCGGCGGCGGCGTAGAGATTTCCCGCATCGGCGGTGAAGAGCAGATCGGCCGGGCTGTTCGCGCCTTCGGTCTTCATCCGCTGCACGAGCTCCTTGGCATCGCCGGTCACCAGATTGACCTTGATCCCGGTCTGCGCCGAGAAGGCGTCGAGCTGGGGCTTGATCAGCGCTTCCTGGCGGCCCGAATAGATGTTCAGTTCGGCCGCGTTCGAAGCTGCGACGGTCGCCGCGAGCAGCAGCGTGGCGGCGGCGCACAGGCGGAGAACATGCATTGGACGGATCCCGTCAAAATCTAATGTGCGATTGAGAATGCCTCGCAATTTCACCGGTGTCCAGCCCTCGTTCTGGGCGACAGACTGTCGCAGCCTGGGCCGGGTCAAAAAAAGAAAGCCGCCGGCACGGCCGGCGGCTCTCTCCGAAGGGACGTGCTCAGGTCCTATTTCCCGCCGATCTCGATGCGCTTTGCCTTCTGCTGGGCGCGCTCCGACTTGGGCAGGGTGACGGTCAGGAGCCCGTTCTCGAAATTGGCCGAGATCTTTTCCCGGTCGACCGTTTCCGGGAGCCGGAAGGAGCGCTCGAACCGGCCGTAGCTCCGCTCGGTCAGGTGATATTGCTTGTCCTTTTCGTCGCGAGACGAGCTCGTCTCGCCGCGCAAGGTGAGCAGGTCATTGTCCAGGCTTAGCTCGACATCCTCCTGCTTCAGGCCGGGAAGCTCGGCGACGATCTGGATCTCGCGCTCGGTTTCCGAGACGTCGACCTTGGGCATCATCCCGCCGAAGCGCTGCCGTAGCGGCTGGGCATCCGGGAGCCCGCCGAAGGGGCCGAAGGGCGAGCCCGAGAAGAAGCGGTCGAACAGCGTGTCGATCTCGTTGCGCAGGTCGAACAGCGGATTGTTCATCCTGGCGGGCTGCCGCTGTTTTTCGCTGCGCGCAACCCCTCTCTGCTGGTCTGCCATGGTCCTCTCCATTCTGGCGTTGGACAGGAATTCCATGCCGCTGCTCTGGCGGCGGCTCATCTCATCTTGAGTTGGGAAAGGCTTCACTTTTCGCAAGGGTCGCCCTCGACCCTCGGGTGGCGGCAAGCCGCACGCGATTGCGGGGCTCGCCGGTTCCATGATTGAGTGACGCACCTTTCGAGACTACCGGGGCCTTCCATGGCTGCATATGCGAGCGTCTTGGCCGTTCTTTCCGGTTCGGATGGCGATGCCGCGGTGCTCGATGCCGCGGCGCGGCTGGCCGGCGCGGATGGCCGGATGCGGGTGCTGGCGGTGCGGAGCGATCCGGTTCGCGTGCTGCCGGTCGTCGGGGAGGCGGGAGCTGCGGCAGCCGCCGAGCTGGTCGCCGTCCTGGAGGAGCAGTCCAGGCAACGCGTCGCGCGGGCGCGCGCGGGCTTCGAGGCCTGGCGCGGCAGGTCCGGGCCGACGGCCGCCGATCTGGACGAGGTCGAGGGACATCCGGCCGAGACGGCGGCGACAGTCGCCCGGAACGCCGACATCGTCGTCGTCGCCCGGCCGCGCAACGAAGACGAGCCCATGGCGGCCAGTCTGGTCGAAGCCTGCCTGTTCGGCTCCGGGCGTCCGCTTCTGGTGGTGCCGCCCTCGCCGGCGGCGGTATTTGGCGCCAGCATTGCCGTATTCTGGGATGGAAGCCGCACGGCGGCGCGCGCGCTCGGCGATGCGCTGCCGCTGCTGCGAGCGGCGCGGTCCGTTCTGGTGCTGACCTCGGGCAGCCTCGAGGAGGAAGTGCCGAGCGGCGAGGCCGTGGCCCAGCGCCTCAAGGCGCAGGGCATCGCAGCCTCAGCGCGGGCGGCGGGTCAGGGTGACGACGGGCCCGCCCTCGCGGCGGCAGCGCAGGAAGGCGGCAGCGACCTGATCGTCATGGACGGATATGGCCACAGCCGGATCCGCGAGATGATCCTGGGCGGCGTCACCCGCCACATGCTGTCGTCGGCCAAGGTGCCGATCCTCATGGCGCATTGATCGGCGCGGGACCGGGGCCGATCAGGCTAGGCCGCCACCGAGTCCGCCATCTCCGCGCCGCGCTCGCCCAGCGGTTCCCGCGGCCCGCGCGTGGTGTCCTTCGCCGTCTGATGCTCCATCTCCGAATTCAGCTCCGCCCCCAACAGCACGACATAGGCGGTGAGATAGAACCACATCAGCAGCGCCACGATCGCGCCGACCGATCCGTAGGTCTCGTTGTAGTTCGCGAAGTTGGCCGCGTACCAGGAGAAGAGGATCGAGCCGACGATCCACAGCACTGTCGCGGCGACCGCGCCCCAGCTCACCCAGCTCCAGCGCGCCCGGTTGCGGCTCGGTCCGTAGCGATACAGCACGGCCAAGCCGACGATCACCATGCCGGCCAGGATGGGCCAACGCACTAGTGAGACGATGTCGCGCAGCAGTTCGGGAAGCGGCAGGAGCTTGATCAGGGGCGGCAGGATCGCCACGACCGCGATCGCCACTAAGGCCGACAGGATCGCGCCCAGCGTCAGCGCCATCGCCGTTGCGTAATAGGGGAGGAACCCGCGCCCCTCGTCTTCTTCGTAGGCGATGTTCAGCGCCGTCATGAGCGTCCTCACGCCGGCCGAGGCGCTCCAAAGCGCCAGCACCACGCCGAACAGGGCGCCGAAGCTGAGCGCTGCCTCGGATTGCGCGGTCAGTTCGGAGAGCTGGCCTTGCAGCAGGGATTGGGCATCGCCGGGCAGCATGCCGCCGAAGGAGGCGAGCTGCTCGCTCACATCGGCGGGGTCGGCAACGAAACCGTAGATGCTGAGCGCGGCGCCAAGCGCGGGGAAAATCGCCAGCAGCGCATAGAAGGCGACGCCGGCGGCGACGATGGAGATGTTGTCCTCCTTGGTCTGCTGCCAGGTTCGCTTCAGGATCTCCTTCCAGCCTCGGCGCGGGATCTGCCGGGGGGTGTCGGCGCTGCGCCCTCTCGGGTCCGATTGGCCCGATCGGGCGCCCACCGGTTCGGGGCTGCGCATGTGAGCGGCAGGTTCTTCCGCGGCCGGGGTCTCCAGCGCCTCGCGGTCCGGGACGAGGGTGAGATCGGCGCGAGGCGGGTGCGATTCCAAAACCTGGCGCGAGCGCACGGCCAGCCAGAGGAGGCTTCCGGCCGCGAGCAACGTCGCGATGGGGTTGTCACGGAGCGTGCGTCCGATCACCGTCGACGCGGCCCGCAGGTCCTGCCACTCGATCTGGCCGGCGGCGCGGCGGGCGATCATGCCGGGCTGGAGCTGGTCGCGCATGGCGCCGACGATCTCCCCAACCCGTTCGCGCCGGAGCTCGGCCTCGCGCTGCTGGGCCTCCCGCCGGCTGCTTTTCGGCTCCGCCATTCCGCTGATCCTCTGAACCGCTGCGAGATTTGGCGCCCATCCAACGGGCAATTCCGGGCCGGGTTGCCCGGCGCGGCCGCGAACAGCGCCGCGCCCGACGCGTTGACTAAGCGAGATCAAGCGGAGATGTGACGGAATGGCGAGCGCCAGACTGGACGATCGGGACAGCCTCCATGCCGCCTATCCGCGCGAGCAGTTCGAGCGGGACGCGGCCGGCAACGCCGACATCAAGACCGAGGTACTGAGCGGGGTGGTTCTGCTGTCCGCCCCGGACGCGGCGGGCCGCTTCGAGCTGGACCGCGCCAACCGCCATGTGGGCGAGATCGCGCACTCCGGCGACACCGTCTTCCTTTACCCGGTCCTGGGCGATGCGCAGGGCGGGCTCGCGGGCACGCGCCCGGGCTATGGAAACGAGGAGCCCGGCAGAGGAGCAAAGGCCGCGCCCGATTACGAAGCCTTTCTCGACCGAGTGACGGACGCGGCGCGCAGCCTGGCTCCGCGCCAGTCCCCCGGGCGCGGGGACGCGCGCCTGCAAGGGGAGCGGCAGTAACCCATGACGCCGAGCAAGGGAGACCGGCCATGCGCGCACGCGACGTGATGACGACGGAGGTCGTGTCGGTCGGCCCGGACGCGACCGTTCCGGAGATAGCCGCTTTGCTGATCGAGCGCCGCATCAGCGCCGTCCCGGTGATCGAGAACGGCCGTCTGATGGGCATCGTCAGCGAGGGCGACCTCATGCGCAGACCCGAGACGGATACCGAACCCGGCGCCTCGCCCTGGCTCAGCCTCTTCACCGGTCCCGGAGTGGTGCCGGACCGTTTCGCCAAAGCCCATGGCATGACCGCGCGCGAGGTCATGACCCGCGACGTGGTGACCGTCGCTCCCGACACGCCGCTGGATGAGGTGGCGCGCCTGCTGGAATCCCGCCGGATCAAGCGCGTTCCGGTGGTCGAGGACGGACGGCTCGTGGGCATCCTCAGCCGCGCCAACCTCCTGCACGGGCTGATCGCTCGCCGGAAAGCCGAGACGGTGGAGGATGCGGCCGAGCGGGACCGGCGCATCCGGGCCGAGGTCCAGGAGGTGCTCCGCCGGCACCCGTGGCTCGAGCGCGCGCACGTGAACCTCGTGGTCAATGAGGGGGTCGTCCATGTGTGGGGAATCGTGCGCTCCGAGGAGCACCGCGCCGCCTTGCGCGCCGCTCTGCGGGCGATCCCGGGCGTTTCCGGTGTCGAAGACCATCTCTCGCCGAACTGGTTCGCCAGCACGACCGCCTGACGCCATGCGGACGCTGCAAGGCAGCACTGCTGATATCTGGTATATCAGCGGCTCAGTTCGGATTGATTAGGACAGCATCTGCGCCATATTGTGCGTTGCAACAAGGCGCCGGACTGAGGTGGGCGCCGCTGCTTGAAAGGACGCAACGGCAATGTTTTCGGCACATTTTCTTGGCTTCGTGGCGTTTGGGTTGGCCGTGATCGGCCTCATGGCGGTGCTGCTGGAGGCCGCGGTTAAGAGCCCATCCGCGCTCTTGGATCTGGTTCTGGACAGCCGCCGGATGGCGTCGCCCGAGCCCCGCGCCGAAAGCGCTGACCGGGTGACCGTCGGGTATGTCCCTCCGAAGACTCCGGCCAACGCCGACCAGCGCGCCGCGGCATAGGTCGCGCGGCTCGCGGATCCCTTCCCGATCCTTGATCCTTCAAGCCCACTCGCGCGGGGCCGGGCAGCACGGTCACCCCCTCGCCGAGGCGTTCGTGCCGATCTAGCCGCTCTGGCTCGACACCCTGCCGTTACCGTTGAGGGCGCCTGATTTGGGACCGGAACGGTCCCGTTGGACGGGCCGTAGCAACATCAGCCGGGCCCCGTTGTCCTTTTGAGGAAAACCGGCCGGACTTGCGCGCCTAGGCCATTTCATACAGTATTTGAAATACCAGCGCACGAGCCTCAAAGAACGCGCCGGCAGCCGGCGGCCAGATCAAGGTCGGACGGCAGGGCTCCGAACCGGAGCCGAAAACGAAGTTATCGGGAGGAAGCGAGAATGCAGTCACCGAAAACAACCGGTTTGCGCCGTGCCGGTCTCGCAATTGGCGCGTTGGCGTTGGCCGTGCTGCCCGCCATGGCTCAAGCCGAATGGAAGCCGACCCGCAATATCGAATTCATCGTCCCGGCGGGCACCGGCGGCGGCGCCGACCAGATGGCGCGGATGATCCAGGGCGTGGTCGAGAAGAACAATCTGATCGACAAGTCGATCGTGGTGATCAACAAATCGGGCGGAGCCGGGGCCGAGGGCTTCCTCGACGTCAAGGGCTCGGCCGGCGATCCGCACAAGATCATCATCACCCTGTCCAACCTGTTCACCACGCCGTTGGCAACGGGCGTGCCGTTCAGCTGGGAAGACCTCACCCCGGTGGCGATGCTTGCGCTTGACGAGTTCGTGCTGTGGGTCAATGCCAGCGAGCCCTCGAACACCGCCCAGGAATATGTCGAGGCGGCCAAGAAGGCCGGCGAAGGCGCCTATAAGATGGCCGGCACCGGCTCCAAGCAGGAGGACCAGATCATCACAGCCGGGATCGAGCAATCGACCGGAGCGAAGTTCACCTACGTTCCGTTCAAGGGCGGCGGCGATGTCGCCACACAGCTCGTCGGAGGGCATGTCAATTCGACGGTGAATAACCCCATCGAAGCGGTTGCGCATTGGCGCTCCGGCGCTCTGAAGCCGCTCTGCGTCTTCGACAAGGAGCCGATGAAATACACCGACAAGCTGACCGAGACGATGGCCTGGAGCGACATCCCGACCTGCCGTTCGGCTGGGATCGAGATGGACTATCTGATGCTCCGCGGCATCTTCACCACGCCCGGCGCGACCCAGGAGCAGGTCGACTTCTATGTCGATCTCTTCCAGAAAGTTCGTGAAACACCTGAGTGGAAGGACTTCATGGCGAAGGGGGCCTTCAACACGACTTTCATGTCCGGCGACGAGTTCAAGACCTGGCTGCAGGAGACGAACACGCGTCACAAGGATCTGATGAGCAAGGCGGGCTTCCTCGCCCAGTGACGTCGTAAGCCCGAGAGATCCGGGTGCGGCCTGCCGCCGCGCCCGGGTGTCCCGCAGCGTCCGCAGAACATGCACCGGTGACCGATGGATCGAGAGGAAGAGGCACAGTCGCCTTCCGTCGTCAGCACCCGGCTCATGGAAATCGTCGTGGCCCTCATCATAATGGCCTTCGGCGGCTTGGTGATCTGGGACAGCATCCGTCTCGGTTGGCGCTGGGGCCTCGAGGGGCCGCAGGCCGGCTATTTTCCGTTCCGCGTCGGCGTCTTGATTGTCTTGTCGAGCGCCGTGACGCTGGCCATTGCCTTGTTCCGTCGACGACGAGAGGCCGGGGTCTTCGTCCGCCGCCACGAGCTGATGCGCGTAGTGCGAGTGCTGATCCCTTCGGCGATCTTCGTCTTCCTGATCGGCTATATCGGCATCTACATCGCGATGGCGTTCTTCATCGCCTTCTTCATGTGGTGGCATGGACGGTTCCCGATCCTGAAGTCCGCCCCAGTCGCCATTCTGGTTCCGCTCGGCTTGTTTTTCATGTTCGAGCTCTGGTTCCTCATTCCGCTTCCCAAAGGGCCAATCGAGGAGTGGCTCGGTTTCTGACGATTCGGCGAGCCCGATCCGGGAAGCGGCGCGGAACTAGAAAGGAGTGTCTATTTGGACGCGCTGTTCTCGCTCATTCAGGGATTTGGCGTGCTCGCCGACCCGGCCAACATCCTCTACATGATGATTGGTGTCTTGCTGGGGGTGCTGATCGGAGTCTTGCCCGGCCTTGGGGGCGCGAACGGCGTCGCGATCCTGCTGCCGCTGACCTTCAGCATGTCGCCGACTTCGGCGATCATCATGCTGTCGTGCATCTATTGGGGGGCGCTGTTCGGCGGCGCGGTCACCTCCATCCTGTTCAATATTCCCGGAGAGCCATGGTCGGTCGCGACGACCTTTGACGGCCATCCGATGGCGCTGCAGGGGCGGGCCGGCGAGGCGCTGACGGCAGCCTTCACGGCTTCGTTCTTCGGCGCGCTCCTCGCCGTCATCCTTATTACGTTCTTTGCTCCGCTCGTCGCTAACTTCGCGCTGCGTTTCGGGCCGCCGGAGTTTTTCGCCGTCCAACTCCTCACCTTCGCCAGCTTCGTCGGGCTGGACCGAAGTTCGCCGTTCAAAACTCTGGCCTCGATGATGATCGGTTTCGCGTTGGCGGCCGTTGGCATTGACATAGTGACCGGACAGCTGCGGCTCACATTTGGATCGCACGAGCTGTTGCGAGGCTTCGACTTTCTGGTCGCGGTCATCGGACTGTTCGGAGTCGGCGAGATCCTCTTGTCGATGGAGACCGGTCTCGCATTCAAAGGCGCTTCGGCGCGGATAAGTCCGACCGTCGTGCTGCAGACCTGGGCAAAGCTGCCGCAGTATTGGGCGACCGCGCTCCGTGGTTGCGTAATTGGGTGCTGGATGGGCATTAAGCCGGGCGGCGCCACGCCGGCGTCGTTCATGAGTTACGGCATCGCCAAGCGCTTGTCCAAGAACGGCCACAAGTTTGGCACCGGCGAGCTGGAAGGGGTGGTGGCGCCAGAAGCGGCGGCCCATGCCGCCGGCACGACCGCGCTTCTGCCGATGCTGACCCTCGGCATTCCAGGTTCGCCAACGGCAGCCGTGATGCTGGGTGGACTGCTGATCTGGGGGCTCCAGCCGGGGCCGCTGCTCTTCATCGAGCAGAAGGAGTTCGTCTGGGGCCTGATCGCGAGCATGTATCTTGGGAACCTGGCCGGTTTGATCGTGGTGCTCACGACCGTGCCGCTCTTCGCGGCGATCCTGCGCATTCCGTTCTCGATCATCGCCCCCATAATCATCGCGATCTGCGCCGTCGGCGCCTATACGGTGCACAACGCGCTTCTGGACGTGTCGATCATGCTGCTGTTCGGGGTGGTGGGTTACGTCTTCAAGAAGCTGTCCTATCCGCTGGCGCCGCTGGTCCTGGCCCTGGTGCTGGGAGATCTGGCCGAAACCTCGTTCCGGCAGTCGATGCTGATCTCGGACGGCAGCCTGAGGATCTTCTGGTCAAACTGGCTAGTTGGCGGCATCTGCACTTTGGCAGTGATCCTGGCGATCTGGCCGCTGATCTCCATCGGCCTGGGCCGATGGAGACGCGGCCGGTTGGCGGCAGCGGCCGATTAGCGGGACCAGGCCGGCCCTCCCTCGACGGCGGATGGCGCGGTTCGGCAAGGCCCCGAGAACGCGTCAAAAAGGTAGAGTCGAAGCTCTGGTATGTGGTATATCAGATGGCGAACCAGCGTAGGGACGCCGACATGGATACCGGTTTGGAGCCCAAGGAGGCCAAAACGCCGAGCGTAGCCTCGCGGCTGGCGGTGAAGCCGATCGACACCACGACCAGCTTCCGCATGCAGGCCTACAACTCCCTGAAGCGCGCCATCCTGGAAATGGATGTCTACGATCATCCGGGGGAGATCCGTCTGGACGAGCGTCAGCTGTCTCGGGACCTCGGCGTCAGCCGAACACCGATCCGCGAAGCCATGTCGCTGCTCGAGCAGGAAGGCTTCGTGAAAACCCTGCCGCGCCGGGGCGTCTTCGTCGTTCGCAAGACCAAACGCGAGATCGTCGAGATGATCCTGGTCTGGGCGGCGCTGGAGAGCATGGCCGCGCGCCTCGTCAGCCTCAATGCGACCGAGCAGGAGATCGCCAGCCTGAGGCACCTCTTCGACGGCTTCCGAAACGGCGAGCAGACCGATCACCTCGAGGAATATTCCGAGGCCAACATCGCGTTCCACTCCGCGATCATCCGCCTGAGCAAGTGCCAGCTGATCGCCGACCTGACGAAGAACCTGTTCATCCATATGCGCGCGATCCGCAAGGTCACCATTTCCGAGGACAACCGGGCGCAGCGCTCCATCCAGGATCACATGGAAATCGTCGAGGCGCTGGAGGCGCGGGACGTCGACCGCGCCGAGCGCCTCGTGCGGCAGCACTCGCTCGATCTGGCGGCGCATGTGGAAACGCACTGCCATCACCTGGATTGAAACGGAAGACAAGACGGGTTGCGAAGGGAGGAGACGATGGCCGAACGAGCCGTGAAGGTCGTGGAGCAAAGCGCGCCCGCGGAGACGATCTCCGGCGGGCATCTCGTCGCCAAGGCCCTGAAGCAGGAGGGCGTGGAGGTCATCTTCACGCTCTGCGGCGGCCACATCATCGACATCTATGACGGCTGCATCGATGAGGGCATCAAGATCATCGACGTGCGGCACGAGCAGGTCGCTGCGCATGCCGCCGACGGCTATGCGCGCGTGACCGGCAAGCCGGGCGTGGCGGTGGTCACCGCCGGCCCGGGCACGACCGATGCCGTCACCGGCGTCGCGAACGCCTTCCGGGCCGAGAGCCCGATGCTGCTGATCGGCGGGCAAGGCGCGCTCGACCAGCACCGCATGGGCTCCCTGCAGGACCTGCCGCATGTCGACATCATGCGGCCCATTACCAAGTTCGCGTCCTCGGTGCTGACCACCGAGCGCGTGGCGGACATGGTCGCGATGGCGTTCCGCGAATGCTATGCCGGCGCGCCGGGCCCGTCCTTCCTCGAGATCGGGCGCGACATCCTCGACAAGAGCGTGGACTTCAAAAAGGCGGTGCTGCCGAAACGGCAGGGCTATCGCTTCTCGACCAAGTCGCTGGGCGACCCCAAGGACGTCGAGAAGCTCGCCGACATCCTCGTCAGGGCGAAGAAGCCCTGCATCCTCCTCGGCACCCAGGTCTGGACCTGCCGCGCGACCGAGTCAGCGCGTCGCTTCGTGCGCGAGATGAATGTGCCGGCCTATATGAACGGCGCGGGCCGCGGCACCCTGCCGCCGGGGGACCCGCACCACTTCCAGCAGACCCGGCGCTACGCCTTCGACAATGCCGACGTGATCATCATCGTCGGCACGCCCTTCGACTTCCGCATGGGCTACGGCAAGCGGCTCGGCCGCAACGCGACTGTGGTGCAGATCGACCTCGACTACCGCACCGTCGGCAAGAACCGCGACATCGATCTCGGCCTGGTAGGGGATTGCGGCGTGATCCTCGATGCCGTGACTCAGGCCGCCTCCGGCCGGCGCGACAATGGCGCCAAGGGCCGCGAGGAGTGGCTGAACCATCTCCGCATCGAGGAGAAGAAGGCCATCGACGCGCGCATGCCCAAGCTGATGTCGGACGCCTCGCCGATCCATCCGCTGCGGCTCGCGCACGAGCTGAACCAGTTCCTGACGGAGGACACCATCTTCATCGGCGACGGCGGCGACGTCGTGACTTTCTCCGGCGGCGTGGTCCAGCCGCATCAGCCGGGCCACTGGATGGACCCGGGCCCGCTCGGCACGCTCGGCGTCGGCACCCCCTTCGCCATGGCGGCGAAGTTCGCGCGGCCGGAGAAGGAGGTGCTCTGCCTGTTCGGCGACGGCTCCTTCAGCCTCACCGGCTGGGACTTCGAGACCTGCGTGCGCTTCGGCCTGCCCTTCATCGGCGTGGTCGGCAACAACTCGCACATGAACCAGATCCGCTACGGCCAGATCCAGAAATACGGCAAGGAGCGGGGTGAAGTCGGCAACAAGCTCGGCGACGTGCCCTACTCGAAATTCGCCGAGATGCTGGGCGGCTATGGCGAGGAGGTGCGCGAGGCGAGCCAGATCCGTCCGGCCCTGGAGCGGGCGCGCGCCTCGGGCAAGGCGGCGCTGATCAATGTCTGGATCGATCCCAACGCCTACGCGCCCGGCACCATGAACCAGACGATGTACAAGTAAGAAGAAACCGCCGGGCCGGCGAGCTCTTCGAGGCTCCCGGCCCGTCTTGTCTTTGCGACGGAGGAAACGACAGCCATGGGCAAGGCTTTGGAGGGCATCCGCGTTCTGGACATGACGCATGTCCAGTCCGGGCCGTCGGCCACGCAGATTCTCGCCTGGTTCGGCGCCGACGTGATCAAGGTCGAGCTGCCGGGCCGCGGCGACATCACCCGCGGGCAGCTGCGCGACGTGCCCAACGCCGACAGCCTCTATTTCACGATGCTGAACTGCAACAAGCGCAGCGTCACCATCAACATGAAGGCGCCCAAGGGGCAGGAGATCTTCGTACGGTTGCTGAAAGAGTGCGACATCCTGGTGGAGAATTTCGCGCCCGGCGTGCTCGACCGTCAGGGCTTCCCCTGGAAGCGCATCCAGGAGATCAACCCCAAGCTGATCTACGCCTCGATCAAGGGGTTCGGACCGGGCCCCTATGTCGATTGCAAGGCTTACGAGACCGTCGCCCAGGCGATGGGCGGGTCGATGAGCACCACCGGATGGTGGGACGGCCCGCCGACCTCGACCGGCGCGCAGATCGGCGATTCCGGCACCGGCATACATTGCGTCGCCGGCATCCTCGCGGCGCTCTACCAGCGCACGCAGACCGGGCGCGGCCAGCGGGTCGAGGTCGCCATGCAGGACGCCGTGCTCAACCTGTGCCGGGTCAAGATGCGAGACCAGCAGCGGCTCAAGCATGGGCCGCTTCGGGAATATCCGAACG
>JAREAF010000008.1 GCA_029240475.1 Rhodospirillales bacterium
GTCGGCGTGATCGGCCCGAATGGAGCGGGCAAGACGACCTTGTTCCGCATCATCACCGACCAGGAGAAGCCGGATTCCGGACGGCTGCGCGTCGGCGAAACGGTCAAGCTCGGCTATGTCGATCAGAGCCGCGACGCTTTGAAGCCGCAGGCGACCGTGTGGGAGGAGATCTCGGGCGGGCAACAGGAGATCGAGCTCGGCCGTCGCAAGGTGCAGAGCCGAAGCTATGTCGCCGGCTTCAACTTCAAAGGCTCCGACCAGCAGAAGAAGGTGGGCCAGCTCTCAGGCGGCGAGCGCAACCGCGTGCATCTCGCCAAGATGCTGAAATCGGGCGCGAACGTGCTGCTCCTCGACGAGCCGACGAACGACCTCGACGTGGACACGCTGCGCGCGCTGGAGGAGGCGCTGCTGGATTTCGCCGGCTGCGTGGTGGTGATCAGTCACGACCGCTGGTTCCTCGACCGCATCGCCACGCACATGATCGCGTTCGAAGGCGACAGCCAGGTGGTCTGGTTCGAGGGCAACTACGCGGACTACGAGGCCGACAAGAAGCGCCGCCTCGGCGCGGACGCCGACCAGCCGCACCGGATCAAATACAAGCCGCTGGTCAGGTGACAGAAGTCAGAAGTCAGAAGTCAGAAGTCAGAAGTCAGAAGGTCAGCTTATGGCTGTGAAGGACGAAAGGCTCGGCGGTTGCCGAGCCTTTCTGACTTCTGACTTCTGTTTTCTGACTTCTGGCCCTCAGGCCCCCTGCACCTTCTGCCGGAGCGTCTCGATCAGGCCCTTGACGGTGCCCCCCTTGGACTCGATCACCGAGGCGAATTCCGAGCGCTGCGTCACGCTCATGCTGACGCCTTCGACGACCATGTCCACCACGCGCCAGCTCTGGTCCTGCTCCTGGCGCACGCGCCAGTCCACGCGCACCATCTGCCCGTTCGGCCGATAGATGGTGGTGAAGACGGTGGCGTAGTTCTGCCGCTCGGCGTCGCGCTGCACCTTGCCGATGGTGAATTTCTCGCCGGAATATTCCGAGAAGCGGTCGGCATAGGTGCGTACCACCAGCTCCTCGAACAGCCGCATATATTCCTGCCGCTCGTCCTCGGTGGCTTGGTTCCAGTAGCGCCCGAGCACGAAGCGGCCGATGCCCGGCACGTTGAATGCCTTGTGCATCAGGTCGCGGAACCGGCGCCGCCGTTCCTCGGAGCTGATGCTCTTGTCGGTGAGGTGCAGGATGGCCGCCTGCCCGAGCTGGTCGATGAACTCGCCCGGATCGGTGGCGGACATGAAGTCCTGCGCCCGCGCAGGCTTGGGGAAGCGAAGCGGCAGCATCAGGGCGGCGGCAGCCGCGGCCATGCCGAGCCTGAGGACTGCGCGCCTGGACTTATTGATCGTCTTCAAAGATGACTCCCGGCGATGTTGGATCGGGTTGCGGGCGCCTGTTGCGGATTTCGTCCTCGCGCCGCTGTCGGGAGGCGTTCCGCACGGTGGCGTAGAAGTCCAGCGATCCTTCCTGCAGCGCCTCGATGGTCTTCCGGTTGCGGTTGCGGTAGTCGACCGTGTCCGCGCTGGTCCGGGCGAGCCGCGCATCCGCTCCCCCGATATAGGTCAAGGGGTCGAAGGCGAAGTCCACCACGCGGCCGACCAGATCGCGCGGATTGGTCGGGCCCAGCAGCGGCAACATCAGATAGGGCCCGGACCCCACCCCGGCAACCGCCATGGTCTGACCGAAATCCTCGTCGTGGTAATCGAGCCCGATCTCGGTGGCGACGTCGAACAGGCCGAGAACGCCGATCGAGGTGTTCACGATGAAACGCGAGAGGGTGACGTAGGCGCGGTCGCCCTCGCCCTGCAGGAGGTCGTTCGCCAGGATGAGCGGGCTGCGCAGATTATTGATGAAGGCGCGCACGCTGTCCTGGACGGGATAGGGCAGGGCCGCGTTGTAGGCGGCCGCGGCCGGCTTCAGGACCAGCTCGTCGAGGCCCCGATTGACCTCGAAGAAATAGCGGTTCATCGGCTCGAGCGGGTCATTGCGCTCGAGATACGACTGGTAGGCTGACGAGTCCTTAGGAGGCACGGTGGCGCAGCCGGCGAGCATCGCCAAAGCGGCCAAGCCGGTCAGCACGCTCCCCGCCCAGGAACCGGGGCGCGCAGGCGTGAATTCTGCGAGCATTGGAAAGCGCACCGCGGTTTAGTCCCCCGCCCGATTTGCCGTAGATCTCTCCGGCTCGTGGGCGCCGCCGCGGGTGTGTGGCGGACTCAAGGCCCCCAAGCGCGGCTTCGCCATTACCATGAAACGCTCAAAAAGGCCAGAATGCCCCCCGAAGCGGGCCTGCGGCGGCACCCCTCAGGCGGCGGCCGCGATGTCCTCTGCATAATGGCAGGCGACCAGCCTGCCATCCACTTCGCGCAGCTCGGGGCGCGACTCCGCGCAAAACGGTGTTGCGAAGGGGCAACGCCGGTGAAAGGGGCAACCCGGGGGCGGGTTCAAGGGCGAAGGCAGCTCGCCTGTGAGGGGCGCCCGCTGCAGGCGGTGACGCGGATCGACGGCCGGGGTCGAGGCCAGCAGCGCGCGGGTGTAGGGGTGCCTCGGGCCGGCGAAGATCGGCTCCTTTGGCCCGTGCTCGACCACCCGGCCCAGATACATCACCATGACCTCGTCGGCGATGTGTCGGACCACGCCCAGATCGTGCGAGATGAAGAGATAGGCGAGGTTGAGCTCCTGCTGCAGATCCATCATCAGGTTCAGGACCTGCGCGCGGATCGATACGTCGAGCGCGGAGACGGGCTCGTCGGCCACCACGATCTTGGGCCGCAACATCAGCGCGCGGGCAATGGCGATGCGCTGCCGCTGGCCGCCGGAGAACATGTGCGGGTAGCGCCCGTACTGCTCGGGCCTGAGGCCGACCTTGGTCATCATCTCGCGCGCGGCGGCCTCCCGCTCGGCCCCGCTCATGCGGGTGTTGATGGCGAGCGGCTCTTCGAGGATCGTGCCCACCTTCTTGCGCGGGTTGAGCGAGCCGTAGGGGTTCTGGAACACCATCTGCACCTGGCGGCGCAGGCGCTTCAGCGTCTCCCGATCGGCCTGCGTTGCGTCGATCCCGTCCAGGCGGAACGTGCCGGAGCTTGGCGGCTCGATCATCGTGACCATTCGGGCGAGGGTCGATTTTCCGCATCCCGACTCGCCGACCACGGCCAGCGTGCGTCCGGCATGCAGGGTGAAGCTCGCCCCCGCGACGGCCATCAGCGTCGCCGGCTTGCGGAAGACGCCGCGCCGGATGTCGTATTTGCGCGTGAGGTCCTGCGCCTCCATGACCGGGGTGGCTGCCATGACGCTCATGCGCGCACCGGCTCCGTCGAGGGGTGGCCGGTCGGCACGCCCTGAACCAGGGGATAGTGGCAGCGGGCGAGGGCGGGCGGCGCCGGGTCGAGGCCCGGCTGGACCTGCACGCAGTACTCCGTGGCGAAGCGGCAGCGCGGGTGGAAGAGGCAGCCCTGGGGGCGATCGTCCAACCCGGGCACGACGCCGGGGATCGTGGCCAGCCGCTGCTTGTCCGCGCTGCGCTCGGGCAGGGCGTCGAGCAGCGCCGCCGTATAGGGGTGCCGCGGATCGGCGAACAGGCTGTCCACCGGCTGCTGCTCGACCGCCTGGCCAGCATACATGACCATGACCCGCTCGGCGGTCTCGGCGACGACGCCCATGTCGTGCGTGATCAGCACCAGGGCCATGCCGCGCTCCTTCTGGAGCTCGATCAAGAGATCCAGGATCTGCGCCTGGATGGTCACGTCCAGGGCGGTGGTCGGCTCGTCGGCGATCAAGAGGCGCGGGTTGCAGGCGATCGCCATGGCGATCATCACGCGCTGGTTCATGCCGCCGGAGAGCTGGTGGGGAAAGGAGTTGAGACGCGAGGCGGCGGCCGGAATCCCGACCTGATCGAGAAGCTCGATGGTGCGCCGGCGCCGCTCGGAGCGGCTGCCCCCCTCATGCACGTTCAAGGTCTCCATGATCTGGAAGCCGACCGTGAAGCACGGGTTCAGGCTCGTCATCGGCTCCTGGAAGATCATGGCGATGTCCTTGCCGATGATCCGCCTGCGCTGGGCCGCGCTCATGCCCAAAAGGTCGTGCCCGGCGAAGGAGAGCCGGTCGGCGGTGACCTTGCCCGGCCAGGGGATGAGGCCCATCAGCGCCAGCATGCTGACACTCTTGCCCGATCCGGATTCGCCGACCACGCCCAGAACCTCGCCTTCGTCCACGGTGAGGTCGACCCGGTCGACGGCGCGCAGCGTGCCGCGCGCTGTCTGGAACTGGACGGACAGGTTCTGGATTTCGACGAGAGGCATCAGCGCTTCAACTTAGGATCCAGGGCGTCGCGCAGGCCGTCGCCCATGAGATTGAACGCCAGCACCGTGATCAGGATCGCCAGGCCAGGGAAGGTGACAACCCACCAGGCCCGCTGCAGGAACTCCAGCGCGCTGGCCAGCATCGAACCCCATTCCGGCGTCGGCGGCTGCGCGCCCAAACCGAGGAAGCCGAGCGCCGCGGCGTCCAGGATCGCGCTCGAGAAGCCGAGCGTCCCCTGCACGATCAGCGGGGCGAGGCAATTCGGCAGGACCACCACGAACATGAGCCGCAGCAGTCCCGCGCCCGAGACGCGCGAGGCGGTCACATATTCCTTGCTGGTCTCGGTCAGGACGGAGGCGCGCATCAGGCGCACATAGTGCGGCAGATAGGTGATCGCGATCGCGATCATGGCGTTGACGAGGCCCGGCCCGAGGATCGCCACGATGACGATGGCGAGCAGCAGGGAGGGCAGCGCCAGCATGATGTCCATGAGGCGCATGATCACGATGTCGGTTACGCCCCGGAAGAACCCGGCGGAGAGGCCGAGCAGCACGCCGAGGGTGACCGAAATGGCCACCGTGATGAGACCGATGAAGAAGGAGAGGCGCGTGCCGTGGATCAGCCGCGAGAGGATGTCCCGGCCCGCGGGGTCCGTGCCGAGCAGGAAGCGCCCCGACCCGCCCTCATCCCAGACGGGCGGCCTGAGAAACGCATCCCGGTACTGCTCGATCGGGTCGTGCGGGGCGATCACGTCTGCGAAGATCGCGGTGAGCACGAGCAGCACGATGATGCCGAGGCCCAGCACCGCGCCCTTGCTCTCCCGGAAATAGTGCCAGAACTCGCGAACCGGGCGCGAGGGCGTCGCCGCGGTGCCGGCATCCAGGGGAACTGTGGGGGTCTGGATGGCCATGGCTCTAGCGGGCGTGCCGGATGCGCGGGTTGATGAGGCCGTAGAGCAGATCGACCGTCAGATTGACCAGGATGATCACCGTGGCCACCAGGAGCACGCCGCCTTGGAGGATCGGGTAGTCGCGCCGCCGGATGGACTCGACCAGCCACTTGCCGACCCCCGGCCAGGAGAAGATGGTCTCGGTCAGGATCGCCCCGGCCAAGAGCGCGCCCACCTGCAGGCCGATCACCGTGATCACGGGGATCAGCGCGTTGCGCAGGGCATGCAGGCTGATGATCCGCCAGGGCGGCAGCCCCTTCGCGCGCGCCGTGCGGATGTAGTCCTCGCTCAGCACCTCCAGCATCGAGGAGCGCGTCATGCGCGCGATCACCGCCAAGGGGATCGTGCCGAGCACGATGGAGGGCAGGATCAGGTGCCTCAGCGCCGACTTGAACGCCCCCTCCTGCCCCGAGAGCAGCGAATCGATCAGCATGAAGCCGGTCACGGAGTCGAAGAAATACTGGATCGCGATTCGCCCCGACACGGGCGTCCAGCGCAGATAGACCGAGAAGAAAAGAATGAGCAGAAGGCCCCACCAGAAGATCGGCATGGAAAAGCCGGTGAGGGAGGCTCCCATGACGACGTGGTCGGGCGCCTTGCCGCGATTGAGTGCCGCCACGATGCCCGCGGGCAGGCCAAGCAGGATGGCGAACAGCATCGCGCAGAAGCTGAGCTCGATCGTGGCCGGGAACAGCGCCACGAACTCGCGAAGCACCGGCTCGCGCGTCGAAATGGAGCGGCCGAGGTCGCCTTGCAGCACGTTGCCGATATAGATCGCGTACTGCACCATGAGCGGCTTGTCCAAGCCGTATTGTATCTTGAGCTGCTCGTGCCGCTCGGCCGAAATCCCGCGCTCGCCTGCCAGGAGCTGGATTGGGTCGCCCGGGACCAGGCGGATCATCGCGAAGGCGAGCAGCGTCACCCCGATGAAGGTCGGGATGATGAGCGCGACGCGCGTGACGAGGAACCGCAGCATCTGTCCAGGACGGAAAAGGGGGGAACGGTGGCCCGTTCCCCCCGGGTTCGAACCGCCGGCCTACTGGGCGAGGTCGACGGGGTAGAAGTTGTGGTGGCCGAAGGGAGAGATCTGGAAGCCCTGGACCTCCTTGCGCATCGGCTTGAACACGACCGAGTGCGCGATGGTGACCCACGGCGCCTCTTCCTTGAAGACGAGCTGCGACTGCTCGTAGAGCTTTGTGCGCTCCGCGAGGTCGGCGGTCTTCTTGGCGTCGAGCGTCAGCTTCTCGAACTCCTGATTGCACCAGCGGGCGCGGTTGGTCCCGTCCTTGGCGCCGGCGCAGCCCAGCAGCACCTGCAGGAAGTTGTCCGGATCGCCGTTGTCGCCGGTCCAGCCGAGCAGCACCATGTCGTGCTCGCCCTTCTTGGAACGCTCGAGATACTCGCCCCACTCGTAGGTGACGATCTCGGCGTCAATCCCGACCTTCTTCAGGTCGGCCTGCATCATCTCCGCCATCAGCTTGGCGTTCGGATTGTAGGGCCGCTGCACCGGCATGGCCCACAGGGTCAGCTTGAGCGGGCTGGTGACGCCCGCCTTCTTCAAGAGGTCCTGCGCCTTCGCCGGGTCGTACTCATAGTCCTTGGTGGACTCGTTGTACGACCAGATGGTCGGCGGGATCGGGTTCTTGGCCTTTGCGCCGGCGCCCTGATAGACCGCCTCGAGGATGGCGTCGCGGTTGATGGCGTGATTGATCGCCTGCCGCACCTCCTTCTTGTCGAGCGGCGGATGCTCGACGTTGAGGCCCAGATACCCGACGTTGAGGCCTTCCTGCTCGAGGACCTGCAGATCCTTGTCCTGCTTCATCGCGGCGAGGTCGGCCGGATTGGGGTAGGGCATCAGGTGGCACTCGCCCGACTTCAGCTTGGCGTAGCGAACGGACGCATCGGGTGTGATCGCGAAGACGAGGTCGTCGATCTTGGACTTGCCCTTCCAGTAGTCGGGGTTGGCCTTGTAGCGGATCACCGCGTCCTTCTGGTAGTCGACGAGCATGAATGGGCCGGTTCCGACCGGCTGCAGGTCGGCCTTCTCCACCGAACCGGCTTTCTGCATCGCCTCGTAGTATTCCTTCGAGGAGATCGAGGCGAAGTCCATGCCGAGGTTGGCGAGCATGGGGGCGTTCGGCTCGTTCAGGGTGAAGCGGACGGTGTGGTCGTCCACCTTCTCGATGGACTTGAGCGCATCGCCCATGCCCATGCTGTCGAAATACTCGTAGGAGCCGGTGCCACGGAACGGATGATCCGCCTTCCACTGCCGCTCGAAGGTGAAGATCACGTCGTCGGCATTAAAGTCGCGCGTCGGCTTGAAATCCTTGGTGGAGTGGAACTTCACGCCTTGGCGGAGCTTGAAGGTATAGGTGAGCCCGTCATCGGAGATCTCCCAGCTTTCCGCGAGACCGGGCTCGATCTCGGTCGAGCCTTCCTTGAACTCCACGAGCCGGTTGAAGATCGGGCGCGACGAGGCGTCGAAGGTGGTTCCTGCCGTGTAGAAATAGGGCACGAACCCTTCGGGGCTGCCTTCCGAGCAATAGACGAAGGTCTTCGCTTCGGCAGCGGCAGCAAAGCTAAGGGCCAGGGCCGCGGCCGCGACCGCCCCCAGCAGACGTTTTTTCATCAATGCCTCCCAATTCCTTGTTCCGTGACGCCTTAGAGGGCGTTCAGCACCCCCGCGCCACCTGGGCGGGAGGCTAGGCGGCTTGGCTCCGGGCTGTCAACGAAACATTCACTCTCATTCGATGTAAGGATAGGACAGCCTCACAATGCAAACATTTGTGAGGCTTCCTCTTTTCCGGAGCGCGGGCGCTCGGCTAAGGTCGCGCGCCATGAGCCAGGACCCTGCACCGCTTCCGCTTCCCTCCGACGGCCTCGCCCTCATCCGCGAACGGGTGCGGCCGGAATGGATCGATTACAACGGCCATATGAATGTGGCCTGGTATGTCGCCGCGTTCGACATCGCCGGCGAATCCTTTCTCGAACAGATCGGGCTGGGCCCCACCTACCGGCGCGAGGCGGACGCCTCGGTCTTCTCGGTCGAGGCGCACATCACCTATCGGCGCGAGGTGCATGAGGGCGACCTCTTGGAATTCCGCACGCGCCTGATCGGCTTCGACGCCAAGCGCGTGCACTACATCCAGTCCATGTACCGCGCCGCCGATGGCGAGCTCTCCTCGACCGCGGAATGGCTGGTGCTGCATATCGACATGAAGACGCGCCGCACGGCCCCGATGCCGGAAAGCCTGATAGCCAAACTGCGCGATCTCGAGCGGCGCCAGGCCCATCTTGCCACCCCTCCGGAGGCCGGGCGCGCCGTGAGAGGCGTCGGGAGCCGGGAACCAGGACAGCGCAAGTCCTGACTGCCGAGCCTCAATCCTGATCCCTGGCTTCCTGCGCCAGCTGGGCGAGGCCGGGCCCGGCGAGGCGGTAGGGCAGCCACTCGGCCATCTGCTTCATGCCCAGTCGGTCGTAGAACCGCCGCGCCGGATTCCAGTGCAGCACGGACAGGTCGAGCCGCGCGCAGTCGCGTTCGGCGGCGATGACGGCCAGCCGCGCCATCAGCTTGCGGCCGACGCCTCGGCCGCGCGCGCCGTCCACGACGAAGATGTCCTCCAGATGCAGCCCCGAACGCCCCTCGAAGGTCGAGAAATTGTGAAAGAACAACGCAAAGCCGAGCGCGCGCCCGTCCTCCTCGGCCAGCAGCGCCTCGTAGCGGGGCGTCGGCCCGAAGCCTTCGCGCAAGAGATCGGCCTCGGTCGCCCGCACCTCGTGCGACAGCTTCTCGAATTCCGCCAGCTGGCGGATCAGCTGCAGGAGCGTGTCAACATCCTGGGGCCCTGCGGCGCGTATGAGGATCTCGCCCACGCTCTCAGTCCTCGAGCAGCCGGCCCTTGCGGTGCTCCAGCGGCACGGGCCCGGCCACCTTGGCGATGCCCTCCCCGGCGCGCGCGAAGCGCGTGCGCCGCCTCGTGAAGAGCAGACCGTCGGCGCGCGTGACGATCGGCCGTCGCGCCTCGGCCGGGTTCTCCGCCATCGGGTCGACCAGCTCGGCGACGACGTCGCCGACCTTCACCCGCTCGCCGAGCCGGCGCTTGTAGGCGATCACCCCGGCCGCCGGCGACTTCACCACGTCCACGCCGGCGAACGGCGTCGCGTCGCATTGCGGCTCGGGCAGGGGCGGGGGCTCGCCCGCGATCACGCCGCGCCGCTGCAGGAAGCGGAACAAGGCGGCGGCGTCGTGAGCGGCGAGATGGTCATCGACGTCCGATTGGCCGCGATATTCGATCGTGGCGGAGAAGCAGGCCAGCGGCACGGGGTTTTGCGGAAAGCGCTCCCGCAAGGCGGCCCAGGGGCCGCTCCAGGCCTCGTCGAAAGGATCGCCGCCGGAGGGCGCGCTCAGCATGGTCGCGCGGCTGCCGATCTCGGCGGAGAGGTCGGCGCCGGCAGGCCAGAGCTCTGGAATCATGTAGAGATGCATCAGGGCATCGGAATCGCAGTGCAGGTCCAGCACGATGTCCGCATCGCAGGCGAGGCGCGCCAGCGTCAGCCGCAGCGCGGCGAGCTCGGTTGCCGGCTGCCGCTCGGCGAGAATCTCCTGCATGGCGGCGCGGATGCTGCGCACATTCTCGTCGGGATCGCTCCCGAGCTGGCGCCCGACCCGTTCGGCCAGAGGCTCGGTCAGGCTCGGCCAATTTCGGTTGAAGTTGCCGCCGCCGTCCAGCTCGTGCCGGCCGAGAAGACCTCCATTGATGCGCTGGGCGAGCCCGACCGGATTGGCGACCGGGACCAGCACGATCTCGCCGAGAATGCGCTCGTCCGCGCTGGCTTCCTCGAGAAGGCGTGCGAGGTGATGTGCGACCAGGATTGCGGGCAGCTCGTCCGCATGCATCGAGGCGTGCAGATAGGCTTTGGGCCGCGCCCCGGGCTCACCGTAACGGCGGACCAGGATGTGGCGCTGGGTGCCGGGCGCGGGCGAGGGCAGGGGGATGCGGGTCAGGGCGGGCATCACGTCATCCACGGAAGAAGGAAGGGCGATCATGCCCAAGCCCGGGCGGCAGGGCCAGAGGCAAGCTCCGCAACATCGGCCCATCCCCCTTGTTACCGGGTCAAGCCCAATGCGAGGGAGACGGTCATGAATGTAGAGGATTTCCTGAGGACTCATCCACGCCGCTCGGGCGATCTGGATGTGCTGGCCGCTTGCGTGAAGGCCTGCTTCGGATGCGCCGAGAGCTGCACGCTCTGCGCCGATGCGTGCCTGGGAGAGGAGAAGATCGACACATTGAGGCGGTGCATTCGCCTCGACCTGGACTGCGCGGAGATCTGCGCGGCGACCGGCGCCGTGGTGGCCCGGCTCACCGAGCCCGATGCGCAGGTCGTGCGGGCGCAGCTTCAGGCCTGCATCGCCGCGTGCCGCGCCTGCGGGGCCGAGTGCGAGCGCCATGCCCGCCATCACGAGCACTGCCGGCTATGCGCGGAATCCTGCCGGCTCTGCGCCGAGGCCTGCGAGGCATTGGCGCGGACGATCTGAGATCGCGCTAAGCTGGTGTCGCCCGCCCTGCTACGTGCGGGCAGGGCGGGGTGACGGTGACACAGACGACGACAGCGCTGGATCGGTGCATCGCCCGCGTCGCCCTGCGTCTGGCCGCTGAGGATGCGGCCGCGGCAGGCCAGTTCCTCCCGGATCTGCGCGGCATCCCCGGCGAGGGCCCGATACGGCCGTCCGCATCGCCCGCCCTGCCGGTGACGCGTCATTGGCCGGCGGCGCTCGCGGATCTGGCGAGGATCGATCGCGATCTCGCCGCCGCCCTGGAAGACCTGTCGCCAATGTTGGTTTGGCGGCAGAACCCGAACTATGTGCGCCGGGCCCCGAGCGCGGATTTTCTCGAAGGATATGGCTATGCGGTGATCGCCGGGCCGGGCGGGCTCGTACCGGCGTCAATTGCAATAGGCGTGCTGCTGCTCGCGCCCCGCATGCTCTATCCAGCCCATGCGCACCCGGCGGAGGAGGCCTATCTGGTGCTCGATGGCAAGAGCCGCTGGTGGCGCGAGGGCGAGGAGTGGCGCGAGGGCATCGGCGGGGCGGCCATCCACCATCCGCCCCGCATCGCGCATGCGATGCAGGCGGGCGAGGCGCCGCTCTGCGCGCTCTATCTGTGGCGCGGGGACTTGGCGACCAACGCGGCGCTGACCGGTTGAGCGGACACCGGCTGCCGAAGGTTAAGACGGAAGCGGCGCCCGCCTAAACCCAGAAGCCCGGCTCGTAGGGGTAGGTCGGCAATGGCAGCGGCACGGCGGAGGGCGCGCCGCTCGGCCCTAGGCTGGGCGCGGGCAAGAGGATCTGCGCTCCCGGACGGGGCGCGCAGGCGGCGGCCGCAAAGAGCGCGGCGAACAGGACGGATCGGAATAATCGCATCGGCATGGGCTACTCCCCTGCCTCCAGCAACGAGGCGGCGCTGCGGCCGTTCCCGGCTTTTTCAGCCAAGCGCGCGCGCCCGCTGTTCACGGGAGATGCACTCCGAATCGCTCGACGCCCTCATCATCGGTGGTGGTCCAGCTGGCCTTGCGGCTGCCATCTACCTCGCCCGGTTCCGCCGGCGCTCCCTTCTGGTCGATGCGGGCGCGAGCCGCGCCTCGCTCATTCCGACCAGCCACAACCTGCCCGGCCACCCGGAGGGCATCGCCGGCGACGATCTGCTCGCCGCAGAGCGCGCACAGGCCGAGCGCTATGGCGCGACGCTGCTGCGCGGGCGGGTTGCCGCGCTCGAGCATGGCGATGGCGGCTTTTCCGCCCGCATCGAGGAGAGCGGCGGCGACACGCGCGAGGTCGGGGCGCGCTTCGTGCTTCTGGCGACCGGCATCCGCGACCGCCGGCCCGGCCTGCCCGACGAGGAGGAGGCGACGCGGCGCGGCATCCTGCGCTACTGCCCGGTCTGCGACGGCTATGAGGCCACCGGGCGCAGCGTCGGCGTCATCGGCGCCGACGAGCACGCGGTGGCCGAAGCCTCCTTCCTCACCACCTGGTCGAACGACGTCACGCTCTTCACCTTCGGCCGGCCGGGGCTGAGCGGAGAGGAGCGGCGGCGCATCGAGGAGCTCGGGCTGAGTCTCGTTGAGGCGCGTATCGGCGCGGCGCGCTTCGAGGATGCGGGCGCGCGCCTCGATTTCGAGGACGGCACCACCGTCAAATGCGACCTGCTCTATGGCGCGCTCGGCGTCGAGCCGCTATCCGATCTTGCCCGCGCGGTCGGGGCCGAGCTCGATGCGGAGGGGTTCGTCTCGGTCGATGCGCTTCAGCGCAGCTCGGTCGAGGATCTCTACGCCGCGGGCGATGTGGTGAAGAGCCTCAACCAGATCGTCGTCGGCATGGGCCAGGCGGCGATCGCGGCCACCAACATCCATCGCCGCCTTCTGGACGAGGGGGTCAGGCCGGAGGCCTCGACGGCGCCCCGCGACGCAGAGACCTGAGGCCGGCCTGTTCCGGCTTTTCACGCTTCACCCCGCAGAACCACGAAGCGGCGAACAGGCCCGCGGCCGCGCCGATGATCTGCATGAGGATGAAGACCGGCGCGTCGGCAGGCCGGATTCCGGCAAAGCTGTCGGTCATGGCGCGCGCGATGGTCACCGCCGGATTGGCGAAGGAGGTGGAGGCGGTGAACCAATAGGCCGCGCCGATGGTCAGCGCCACGAGCCAGGGCAGTGCTCCCGGCGCACGCTCGCGGCCGATGCCGATCGCGAGCAGCAGCGCGAAGCTGGCGACCGCCTCGCTCAGCGCCTGGCCCGGCCCGCTGCGCTGCTTGATGCCGATCTGCAGAAGCTCCAGGTCGAACATCAGATGCGCCAGCCACACACCGAGTACGGCTCCCAAGACTTGCGCCGCGACATAGGGCGGCACCGCGCGCCAGGGCACGATGCGCTTCAGAGCCAGCGCGAGGGTCACGGCTGGGTTGAACTGCGCGCCCGACACTGGCGCAAAGAGATGCACGAGCACCGCTAGTGCCGCCACGGTCGCCAACGTGTTTGCGAGCAGCGCCACGGCCATGTTTCCGCCGGCGAGCCGTTCGCCCATGATGCCGGAGCCCACCACGGCCGCTACCAGCAGCGCGGTGCCGAGGGCTTCGGCCGCAAGCGCGCGCGGACCCGTCATGCCGGCAGGTCCAGCCGGCGCATCATGGCGACCGCGCTGCCCGGGCAGAGGGTCGTGAACTGAGCGGTGGCCGCAAGGGCCTCCGGCACCGAGCCCCGTTCGATCCGTTCGAAACCGAGGCGCGTGAAGAAGTCCGCCGCGGACATGGTGAGAAGGTGGATCTCTGCATGGCCCAGCGCCGCCGCCTGCGCCAGCATGGCACGAACGAGGCGCCGTCCCACGCCGCCGCGCCGCCGCTCCGGCCGCACCACGACCGAGCGGAGCAGCACCGCGCTCCCATGCCGTTCCAGGCCGCCATAGCCGAGAACCTGCCCAGCCTCTTCGAAGGCGTAGAGGCGGTTGGCCGCGCAGCAGAGATCGTCGGTCGGCAGCCCTTCGGCCGCCAGCGCCGCGCGCATGGGCTCGTATTCTGCGGGACGGAGGCGGCGCAGCGCCGCCGCGGCGGGTTCAGCACTCGACACCGAGCGTCTCCTCGTTCGATTTCGATACGGCGCGCAGATTCGCAGCATTCAGCGAGGCGGGATCGAGAGCCGCCAACCTCGAAATCCGCGCCTCCAGCAGCCGATATACGCGCCGAAACGCAGCCGGGGCCTGCCCGTGATCCGCCGCGGCTGGATCGGGAATGCTCCAGTCTGCCTGGAGCGGGGCTCCTGGCCAGATGGGGCAGATCTCCCCGGCGGCCGCATCGCACACCGTGATCACGAGGTCGAGCGGCGGCGCGTCCGCAGCGGCGAAGACATCCCAGCCCTTGCTTGAGAGCCCGTCGGTGTCATAGCCCAGCTCTTGCAACAGCCGGATCGCTTCGGGATGCACCGCACCCTTGGGACGGCTGCCGGCGGAGAACGCAACGTATGCCCCGCGGCCGAGCCGGTTCAGCAGGCACTCGGCCAGGATGCTCCTGGCCGAGTTGCCGGTGCACAGGAACAAGGTGCGGCAAGGACGGCCGGCCATGGCCCGAGGCTCAGCTCGGTCCGCAGCCGCAGCCGGTTCCGGATGAAGGCTGCGTTGCGCCGGCGATCTCCGCCGCCGAGGGGCCCTCGCCATATTCGGTCGCCAGCCCCGAGGTGTAGAAAGTCTCCCAGGCGATTCCGGCCGGGTCGCTGATCCAGGCCTTCTCCGACTTGGCGTAACAGCAGGTGACGGCCCCCTCCTCGAGTACCGGGCGATCGGCCGCCTTGAGGCGGGCATAGGCCTCGTCGAGCTCGGCGCGGCTGTCGACCTCGATGCCGAGATGCTCGATGCCGGGCTTGCCCCCGCGCTGGCTGATCGCGAAGTTGACGCGGGGATCCTCCAGCCGCCATTTGGCGTAGTCGGGCTTCAGCACCGTGGGCTCGGCGCCGAACAGGGTCGAATAGAAGCGCACCGCCGGCTCAAGCGCGGCGACGGCGACGTGGACGTGCAAGCGTTGCATCGATGCTCTCCTGGGGTTGGGCCGCGGGCGCGCAGAAGCTGCCGCCGCAGCAATTCTCGGTGAGGAAGCCGACGAGCGCATTCATGGCCGGAAAATCGGCGGCATAGATCAGCGACCGTCCCTCGCGCCGGCAGGCGACGAGGCCGGCCTGCTTCAGCTGGGCCAGATGGAAGGAGAGGGTCGGGCCCGGCAGGCCCAGCCGCTCGCCGATCGCCCCGGCCGGAAGCCCCGCCCGGCCCGCCTCGACGAGCAGGCGGAAGATGGCGATCCGGTTCTCCTGGGCGAGCGCGCCCAACTTCGCGACGGCGTTGATCTGATCCATATTTCCAGAATAGTGGAAATGACTGGCGCGGGTCAAGGGCGTTTTGCGGGCTGCGGAGGGGGTAGCGAGGGGTCAGCCCTCGGCGAGCTGCATCAGGTCCGGGTTGGCCGCGACATAGTCGAGCGCGTAGGCCAGCTCGCCCGGCGTCTCGGCATGCACGGTGAAGAGCGGCTCGTCTGCGGCGACGGGATTGCCGAGCCACTGGTGCAGCTCGACGCCTGCCGCCTTGGCTTCGGGCGCGCCCGCCAGCTTCGCGACCCGGGCGAGCCGGCGGTTGTCGATGAGCGCGATCCGGCCGGCCCGGCCCGCCAGCACCGGCGCGCGATGCGGCGCCAGCGGCGGCTCGCGCAACGCGCCTTGCGCTTCGCAGATGCGCTGGAACTTCGCCCAGGCGCGGCCGTCGCGCAACGCGGCGGCGGCCATGGTTGCGCCCTGTCCCGCTAGGGCAGCTTCAGCCAGCTCCAGCACGGCGCCCGCGAGCGCGACGGCGCGGTCGGCGAGGTCCTGCGGCGCCTGCTCGTCGAGCTTGAGGCCCGCGAGCACGTCGCGCGCCTCGAGCGCCGGGCCAATGCCGCGGCCGACCGGCTGCGTGCCGTCGGACACGAGCACGCGCGTCTTCAGGCCGAACGCCGCGGCGGTTTGCTCCAGCCTTTGCGCAAGCAGCGCGGCCGCGGCGCGGCTGCGCACCTTCGCGGTCGGCCCCACCGGCATGTCGAGCACCAGATGCGTGGCGCCCGCCGCGATCTTCTTCGACAAGACGGAACCGACCAGCTGGCCCTGGCTGTCGAGATCGAGCGCCCGCTCGACGCGGATCAGGATGTCGTCGGCCGGGCTGAGGCGCACGCCGCCGCCCCAGGCGAGGCACCCGCCCTCGGCCTCGACCACGCGGCGGATCTCCGGCAGGTCGAGGTCGACCCGCGTCAGCACCTCCATCGTGTCCGCGGTGCCGGCGGGCGAGGTGATGGCGCGCGAGGAGGTCTTGGGCATGACCTGCCCCAGCGCGGCGACGATCGCGACCACGATCGGCGTGGTGCGGTTGCCGGGCAGCCCGCCGACCGAATGCTTGTCGAGGATCTTTCGTCCGTCCCAGGTGAGGCGGTCGCCGACATCGACCATGGCGCGCGTGAGCCAGACCGTCTCCTCGGCATCGAGCGGCCGCGCCGAGCAGGCGGCGACGAAGGCGGCAAGCTCGACCTCGCTGTAGCGGCCGACGGCCGTGTCGGCGAGAACCGCGCGCAGCTCCTCCTCGCTGAAGCGGCGGCCATAGAGCTTGCCGCGCACCGCGCCCATGGAGGCGAGCGGCGGCTGGTGCGCGATCTCGATGCGGTCGCCGTCGGTGAGGCCAAGGCGCTTCCAGGCCGCGTCGGAGAGCCCCGCCTCGTCCGTGCCGAGCAGATGGTCGGTGACGTGGTAGAGCGTCGCCACGATCTCGCGCGGGCCATGGCGCAGGCGCACCGTGGCGCGCGATTCGAACCCCTCCGAGCGGCAGACGGGGCAGTCGCGGCGCAGGAACAGAACGGTCTCGTCCAGCGTGTCGATGCCGAGCCGCCGCGCGCGGAGGGCGGGCGCTGGCCCGGCGCGCGCCGCGTTCGGCGGGGCGATGGCGTCGGAGAGGCTCATGCGAGCGAGACCCTTTCGCCATGCTCGGGCACGCGCGCGACCCAGCCCAGCTCCTCCTCGATCCGGTGGCGGAGCGCGTCGGCGGCCGCGGGCTCGCCATGGGTGATGAAGGCCGCGCGCGGCGGGCGCGCGAAACCCTTCAACCAGCCCATGATCTCGTCTGAATCCGCATGGGCGGAGAGCATGGATAGATTGTCCACCTCCGCGCGGACGGGCACATAGGTGCCGTGAATCTTGACCGATTTCGCGCCTTGCGTCAGGGCCGCGCCGCGCGTGCCGCCGGCCTGGTAGCCGGCGAAGAGGATCGTGTGGCGCGGGTCGGGCGCGTATTGCTTCAGATGATGGAGGACGCGGCCGCCCGTCGCCATGCCGCTCGCCGAGAGGATGATCTTCGGCATCGGGTTGGCCGAGAGCGCCTTCGATTCCTCGACGCTGCGCACATAGGCGACGCTGTGGCAGGCGGCGCGCCATTCCGCCGCCGAAAGCCCGTCGTGGTACTTGCAGAAGATCTCGCTGGCATCCACCGCCATGGGGCTGTCCAGGAACACCGGGAGATCGGGAATGGCGCGCTCCCGCTTCAGCCGGTGGAGGTGATAGATCAGGACCTGAGTCCGCCCGACGGCGAAGGCCGGGATCAGGACCGTGCCGCCCCGCGCCGCGGTGCGGTTGACGACCTCGGCGAGCGGTTGGCCCGGATCGACCGGCTCGTGCCGCCGGTCGCCATAGGTCGATTCCACCAGCAGCCAATCCGCCTCGCGCATGAGGGTCGGCTGCGGCGTGGTCGGCGCGTTCGGCCGGCCAAGGTCGCCGGAGAAGACGATCCGGCCCTGCGGCGTCTCCAGCTCGACGATGGCGGCGCCCAGAATATGGCCGGCCGGATGGAACTTGAATCGGCAACCGTCCGGCATTTCCTGGCGTGCGCCGAACTCCACCGGGCGGAACAGCGCGAGCGCGGCGATGGCGTCCGCCTCGGTATAGAGCGGCAGCGCGGGATGGTGCTTGGAGAAGCCGTGCCGGTTGGCGAAGTCGGCATCCTGCTCCTGCAGCCGGCCGCTGTCCGGAAGCAGCAATCCGCAGAGATCGATGGTGCCGGGCGTGGCATACACCGGGCCCTGGTAGCCGGCGCGCGCCAGCAGCGGCAGCGCGCCGGAATGGTCCAGATGCGCGTGCGTCAAGATCACCGCATCGAGGCTTCGCGGATCGAAGGGCAGCGGCGCCCAGTTGCGCAGGCGCAGCTGCTTGAAGCCCTGGAATAGGCCGCAATCGACGAGCAGGCGCGCGCGGCCCGACTCGACGAGGTACTTGGACCCGGTGACGGTCCCGGCGGCGCCGTGGAAGGTGAGGGCGAGCGGCATCTGCGGGGCGGGCGCGGTCAGGCTCCGGTCCATCCCTCCGGCCCTTCGAGGAACCGACGCACCGCCGCGAGGTCCTGGCCCGACAGCGCGCCGGACTCCTCGGCGGCCGCGATCACGTCCCACCAGGTGGCAAGCCCGTGCAGGGTGACCCCGAGCCCGGCCAGCCGCTCGGTCGAGGCGGGAAAGATGCCGTAATGGAACACGACAAGGGCATGCGCGACCTCGGCGCCCGCCTTGCGGATCGCCTCGATGAAGCCGAGCTTGCTGCCGCCGTCGGTCGCCAGGTCCTCGACCAGCAGCATGCGGTCGCCGTCGCGCCAATGGCCCTCGATCTGCGCGCCGCGGCCGAAGCCCTTGGGTGCCTTCCGGATATAGACCATCGGCAGGGCCAGCCGCTCGGCGATCCAGGCGGCGAAGGGGATGCCCGCGGTCTCGCCGCCGGCGATGGCGTCGAGCCGCTCGAAGCCGATCGCCTCCTCGATGCGCTCGACCGCCAGATCGATCACCTTGGCGCGCGCGCGGGGAAAGCCGATGATCTTGCGGCAGTCGATATAGACCGGCGAGAGCCGGCCCGAAGTGAGCTTGAAGGGCTCGCGCGGGCGGAAATGCACGGCCTCGATCTCGAGGAGGATGCGCGCGACGGCGCGTCCGGCCGGGCTCATCTGGCGGGTCATGGCGGGTCCCCCTTCTTCTGGAGGCGGACCCTAGCCGCCGGGACCGCGGTGGGCAAGAATCCTGAGATCCGGCCCGGTCCTGAAAAATTTTGGCCGGGAATTTGTCGGTTCCGCGCCCGCGCGTTCGTCATCAGGGGGCAGGGGCTCGCCT
>JAREAF010000175.1 GCA_029240475.1 Rhodospirillales bacterium
AAATGACCTGATACCCGTCGAAGTGCAGGATCTGAGTCTTGGGCATCTTGTTGATCTTGATGAATGGCGCCCAATATGGGCCCGACCACCCGTTCTGGACCTTTTCGCTCGCGCTCTATGGCCGGCCCGGCGTGGCCCCGGCCTGACTGGAGCTTCAGGACAGCTTCAGCTGCGACTTCAATATGATGCTGTTCCCGATCAGGTCGGCCCGCTGCGCCACAGCGCTCGGGCCAAAGGAGTTCGAGCATCTGGATGCGGCGGTCGCGCCCTGGCGGGTGGGGGTTGTGGAGCCGATCCGGTCCCTGCGCCGACGGCTCAAGGCCGATCCGCTTGGCGCCGCGCCGGAGCTGGCGGAGGCTTGCCGGCAGGCGCTGCTCAAGGCCGAGCTCGATGCCGAGCGCGCGGCGCAGGAGCTGCTCGCCCGCGCCCTTCCGCTGCCAGCGGCGGCGCAGGCGTTGGATCGCGAGCAGGCCCGGCTCAATCTGGAGGCCTGTTTCGCTTGGCGCGGCATCGACTCGGCCACCGCGCGCCAATTGGCCGCAACGATCCTGGCGGCGCTCTAGACCTCTTTCGGCGGCAGCACGCGCTTGCGGCCGCCTCCCTTCTCGCCCCAGCGGCGGACTGTGCCGGAGTCGAGTCCGAACAGGTCGAGCACGCGCCCCAGCGTGTGGTCCACCATCTCCTCCAGGCTCTGCGGCCGCGCATAGAAGGCCGGCACCGGCGGGGCAATGATCGCCCCCATCTCGGTCAGCGCCAGCATGGCCCGCAAATGCCCCAGATGGAGGGGGGTCTCGCGGACCAGCAGCACCAGCCGCCGGCGCTCCTTCAAGGTGACGTCGGCGGCGCGGGTGAGGAGGCTGGAGCCCGTGCCCGCGGCGATCTCTCCGAGGCTCCTGACGGAGCAGGGCGCGACCACCATGCCCATGGTCCGGAACGATCCCGAGGAGAGCGCCGCGCCCAGGTCCCCAACCGGGTAGACGGCATCGGCCAACGCCTGCACCGCCGAGACCTTCAGGTCCGTCTCGTAAGCCAGCGTCAGCTCGGCCGAGCGGCTCATCACCAGATGCGTCTCGACCGGCAATTTCTTCAGCAATTCCAATAGTCTGACGCCGTAGATCACCCCCGATGCGCCGCTGATCCCGACCACCAGCCGGGCGGGTTCCTTCTGTTCCGTCATGGACGTGCGGCTCCTCCTCCGGCGCCCTCCTGAGGGTCGTTTACAACCCGCTTGGGAGGGGCGTAGCATCGATGGAGAAGGATGCCGTGTCGACCGATATCGGAGGTGCTGATATGTCGCGTGAGGAGCATCTGCAGGTCCTCAAGGAAAAGCATGCAGGTCTCGAAGACCTGATCCGACAGGAAGAGATGCGACCCCTCCCGGACACTGGATTGATCACGCAGCTGAAGCGGCAGAAGCTGAGACTGAAAGACGAGATGATGGAGATCGCCGACGGCGAAAGCCGCCACTAGAGCGGACTGGAAGCCCGGCGTCAGTCGCCGCTCCCCTTGGCAGCGAAGGAGGCGCCCCTCTCCGAGGGCGCCCGGCCGGGCCAATACGGCCGCAGCGCTGGTAGATCCCTCTCCCTACTCCAGGCCGATCGCCCGCTTGTAGAGGTCGAGCAGCTCTTCCTGCTCGCGCCGGTCGGCATTGTCCATGCGCCTCAGCCGGATCAGCTGGCGCATGATCTTGGTGTCGAAGCCGACGCTCTTGGCCTCGGAATAGACTTCCTTGATGTCGCCGCTGAGCGCGGTCTTCTCCTCCTCCAGCCGCTCGATCCGCTCGATGAAGGATTTCAGCCGCTCGCCGGCGATGCCGCCGGCATCGGCGGGCTTGCGCGCACCCTCGGCCATGGTCCGGACTTCCCCTGATTTCTGCCGCGCCCGGCGGATGCCCCGCGCGGGCGGCGAAGGCCGGGAACATATCGGCCGGGCCGGCTGGGCGCAAGCCAGGCGTGGCCGCGCTCGAGGCGCGCCGCTCAGTGCTTATGCGTGGCGGAGAACTTGGCCTGCTGGTCGGGGGAGGCCTCCTTCTGGTGCTTGGCCTTCCACTCCTCGTAAGGCATGCCGTAGATGATCTCGCGCGATTCGGCGTCGGTCAGGGGAATGCCGATCTCGGCCGCTTCGGCCCGGTACCATTTCGACAGGCAGTTGCGGCAGAAGCCGGCGAGATTCATCAAATCGATGTTTTGCACATCGGTGCGTTCGCGCAGATGCTGCACCAGCCGGCGGAAGGCGGCGGCCTCCAGCTGCGTGCGGGTCTTCTCGTCCATGGCGGCGGTCCTCCTCGAGCGGTCGGCTTTCATATAGAGCGCGCGCGCGGCCTGCGAAACCCCGGTAAGCCGGCTGAACGAACAGGGCCGATCCTGTATGATCCTTTCGCATAGCACGTTCAGGACAAATCGGCGCGCGAAACGAATGAACCGACGGATCCACTTCATCTCCGGCCTGCCGCGGGCCGGCTCCACCCTCCTCACGGCGCTGCTGCGGCAGAACCCGCGCTTCTGCGCCGGCATCTCCAGCCCAATGGCCGGCATCTATGTCGCGCTTCAGGAGGCCGTCAGCGCCAAGGGTGAGTCCTCGGTCTTTCTCGACGACCCCGCGCGCGAGCGCATCCTCAAAGCGGCGTTCCGGTCCTTATACGAGACGGTGGAGGAGGGGAGGACCATCTTCGACAGCCACCGCCTGTGGTGCGCCAAGCTGTCCGGCCTCAAGCGCCTGTTCCCCGAGGCGCGGATCGTGGCCTGCGTGCGGCACGTGCCCTGGGTCATGGATTCCTTCGAGCGGCTGATCCGCTCCAATCCGTTCCAGCTCTCCGGCATCTTCTCCTATGACGGCGCGAACACGGTCTATGGCCGCCTGGAGGGCCTCGCCAAGGAAAGCGGGACAGTGGGCTTCGCCTGGAACGCGCTGAAGGAGGCCTATTACGGCGAGGATGCCGACCGGCTGATGGTGGTGCGGTATGAAAGCCTGACCGCAAAGCCGCGCGAGACGCTGCGGCGCCTCTATGAGCTCTTGGGCGAGCCGTGGTTTGAGCACGATCTGGAGAATGTCGCCTTCGACGCCGAGGAATTCGACCGGCGGCTTGGCACTCCGGGCCTGCATCGCGTCCGCGCGAAGGTCGCACGGGAAGAGCGGCAGACGGTCCTGCCGCCGGACCTCTTCCGCAAATATGAGGGCGACTCGTTCTGGGAGAACGCGGCCGCCAACCTGCGCAAGGTGATCGTCATCTAGCATCCCGCTCCCGCAGCTTGCGCTGCTGGAGCGGGATGTCGACCTAGAGCCCGATCTTGAGCCTTGCCTCGGCTCCGTGCGCGGTGTCGTCGGCGCCGAACTGGCCGTCATAGCCGAGGGTGAGGTCGACGCCCGCTCCGAGCGCCACGCCGAGCGCCACGCCGACCAGCGCGCTGTTGCGGCTGACCTCAGCCCCCTGGATGCGGAAGGTCCCTCCGCCGCCGAGGAAACTCGCATCGACTTCGCGCTCGGTGTCGGCCAGCTCATGCGCCCAGGCGAGCGAGGCGCTGAGGCGGAAGGCCGGCGAGGGGGCGAAGCTCGCCCGCGCACCGAGGGTGGAGCGCAGGCTCGTGGTCGAGCGGCCGTCCACCTCGAGCCCCGCGCCGCCGGCCCCGCTCTCCTCGTAGCTCTCGTCGGAGAGGTGCGTCACCGCCAGGCCGGCCACCGGCTCCAGCCCGAGGGCGCCCAGCTGCATGAGATAGCCGACCTCGGCCGCGGCCGAGAGCTCGTGGCCGGCATAGTCGCCCTCGGCGGTCTGATCGAAGCCGCCAGTCGTGATCTGCCGCTCGGTCTCGTTGTCGTGATAGGCGTAGCCCACTAGCCCGCGGACGGAGAGCGCGCCCATGCGCGTGCCGCCATAGGCGGCGAGGCGATAGCTGTGGATCTCGCCCTCCTGCTCGACCGCGTCGAGATCGAGATCGCTGTGGGCAGAGCCCGCGCCGAGGCCGACCACCGTCGTCTCCGAGAGCGCCCAGTCGTAGCCGGCCATCAGCCCGGCGGTCGAATGGTCGAGATCGTGCGCGCCGGTGCCGTCCTCGTCGCCATCGACCTCGCCGAACAGGCCGTGCGCGCGCACCCACACGCCCGTCGCCGCGGGACCCGTCGCGCCGGCCATGGCGGCCGCGACAGAGACCTCCGGCGTGGCGCCCGCCTCGTCCAGCGCCAGCTGGCCCAGCGAGAAGGCGCTCTGGCCGTTGCCGCCGCCCAGGGTGCCGAGGCGCTGGAACAGCGAGCCCTGGAACAGCTGCGCGTTGGCGAGCGGCGCGGTCGGCATGTCGGCATTGATCTCGCCCGCGAGCGCGTCGAACGCGTCGCGTGCGCCGTCCTCGTCCAGCTTGTTGATCTCGTTCACGACCTCGGCGAGGTCGGGGTCCTCAGGCTCGCCGCCGAGATACTCCAAGGCGTCGGCCACCTCCATCTGATTGTCGGTCAGGGCCACGTCGGTGAAGGTCTGCTCCTGCCCGGTCACCGTGACGATGTATTGCGTGCCGCTGACCATGCCGGAGAAGATGAAGAAGGCCGAGCCGTCCGTCAGCGACGCGAAGTCGCCGGCGATGCCATCCCCGGTCTCTATGGCAACGAAGCTCGCGCCGAGCGCCAGCGTGTCATCGACATTGGCCGTGTCGATGAAGATCGACCCGCCGGCAAGGCTCGCACTATTGGTGACGTTCAGCGCCGGCGATGACCCAATCCGTGCGTCGAAGGTGCCGCCGCTCGCATTGTAGAAGGCGACCGTGAGGGGGCTGACGGCGTCGCTGCGCAGCGTCCCCGCGCCCGAGACCTGTCCGCTGATGATGCCGGTGCAGGTAAGGACAGTCCCCGACTTCAGAATGACGGCGGGGCCGTCAACGCTGCCGTCGACCTGCAGCGTCCCTTGGGTCACCGTGGTTCCGCCGGCGAAGCTGTTGGCGCCGTTCAGAACGAGAGTGCCTGCGCCGGATTTCACCAGTGGTCCTGTCCCCGAAATCTCGCCATCGAGGATCAAGATGTGCCCGTTCGTGTCGAAGATGCCGCTCGACCCAAGCACAAAGGCATTGTCGATTGCGAAGTCCGCGTCCGAGCGCAGCGTAGCGCCGTCCAGCGTGATGGTCCCGCTGCCGAGATTGGCATCGCTCGAGACTGCGACCGTGCCGTCGTTGATATTCAGCGCGCCCATGTTGTTGGTCCCACCCAGGATGAGCGTGCCGGCGCCGAGCTTCGTGAGCGCTCCGGTGCCGGTCAGATCCTGATCGAGGGTGAAGCTGTTGCCGGCATCGGCGATGTTGATGGCGCCGGCGAACGCGCCCCACTGGACCCTTCGGTTGAGGGAGGTAAAGCAGGAGCCTGTGATATCGAAGTCGCCGCCATTGAAGATCAGCAGGCTGCCCGTGCTTCCCGTGGCGCCCAGATTTGCATCCGAGGAGACGCTGAGGATGCCGCTGAAAAGCACCGTCGGGCCGGTATGGCTGTTCGTGCCGGTCAGGCTCAGTTTGCCGCCGCCGGTCTTGCTCACAGTCCCGGTGCCGCTCATCTGCCCGGTATAGGTGCCGTCGCCGCCCTGCGCGAAGACCACGGCGGCATGGTTGACGACATTGCCTTGGATGCCGGTGGAGTCGCCCCACAGGATTCCGTCGCTCACCGTGGTGCCGCCGGAATAGGTGTTCGCGCCGCTGAGGAGGAGGATGCCTGTGCCGTCCTTGGTGAGACGGCCGGCGCCGCTGATCACGCCAGACATCGTCAGGTTGTTGCTTTGGGTGTCGATGATGCCGCCGCCAGCGAGGAGCGTGGCGTTGTTCTCGGTCGCGAAGGTGGCGTCCGCGCGCAGGGTGCCGCTGTCGAACACGAGATCGCCGACGCCGAGCTCGGCGTCGCTCGAGGCGGCGACCGTGCCCCCGCCGATGGTGAGGCCGTTCTGCATGTTCGCGCCGTTGAGGACCAGCGTGCCCGCGCCGGTCTTCACCAAAGCGCCGCCCGCGCCGAGGCTCTGATTGAGGGTGAAGGTGGCGGCGGAATCCTCGACGTCTATCCCGCCGCCGGCGGCGCCCCAGGCGATGGTGCGGCCGGTCATGGTATAGGCGGTGCCGGCGATCTGCAGCGTGCCGCCGTTGAAGGAGAGCCCTCCCGAGGCCGCGCCGAGCTTGGCGTCGCTCGTCACCCGGACGGTGCCGCCGTTGAGCGCCGTGCCGCCCTGGTAGGCGTTGTTGGCGACCAGCCATAGGCTGCCGTCGCCGGTCTTGGTCAGCCCTCCAAGGCCGGCGACCTGATCGACGATGCGGGTCGTCCCGCCGATGGGGACGGAGACGGTGGTGTTTACGCCCGCCATCAGGAACAGCGCGCCGCCCCGCGCCGCCCCGCCGCCGCCGGTGCGGTAGCCGACATAGGTGTATCCGCGCCGGGTGAAGAGCGGCCCACGCCGCCGGTGCCGCCGAGGGCGGTGTTGGCGTTGGTTGCGCCCAAGTTGCCGCCATTGATGGTGAGGCTG
>JAREAF010000176.1 GCA_029240475.1 Rhodospirillales bacterium
CTCATATTCCCCCTTGAAGTCCACGATCTGGCGCGGGATCGGCGAGATCTGAACCCGGCTCGTTGGCTCGCTGCGGTAATACTGCCGGGTTTGCGACTGAGGCTGCTGGTAATACGGCTCGGATTGTGACTGAGGCTGAGGCTGGAAGAGCAGATGGAAGAAAGCGTGAGCCGAGTTCGCGCTTCCGGCGAGGACGGCGACCGCAGCCGCGGCGGTAAGAACATGACGCATGTGGTAGCCCTCTCTGACGATACTCCCACCACCACGCTAGGGCGCGAGTTTTTCCGCCTGGTTGCGGACCAGGAGAGAAATGGTTTCGCCGAGCGTTAGCGCTATTGCGCGCCCAAGGGGTGACGAAACATTCAGATCCTGCGGCTGCATGGGCGGCGGGCCGCCGCGGGCTGCTTCGGAGACGAGATCTCTCACGAACCGGCGCTCCCCAAATGGGGGCGCCACGAGACGAGGTAGGTGGCGCGGGAGCCCGTGGGGCGTTAGACGGCGAGGGAGACGACGATGCCGCTTACGGGCGCCAGCGGAAGCGTGCGGACCGGCGCTGAGCGGGCGGTCCCCTCCGCCGCCTCGGCCTGATACGCCAAACTAGTCGTTGACGGATTAAAGGCGTTCCCAATGACCACCCGCCGCCTCGCCGCAGTCCTCGCCGCTGACGTGGTCGGCTTCTCCTCGATGATGGAGCGCAACGAGGAAGGCACGCTCGCCCGCCTGAAGGCCCTCCAGCGCGACCTTTTAGAGCCGCGCGTAAGCGCCCATCACGGCCGCGTCGTGAAGACGACCGGTGACGGCTTCTTGGTGGAGTTTGCGAGCCCGCTGGAGGCCGTTCGGTGCGCTCTAGGAGTGCAGGAGGAGTTAGCGGGTAACGGCGCTCCTGAGGCGCCTGAAGGCCCTCTACGGCTGCGCATGGGGATCACCCTCGGGGACATCATCATCCAGGACGACGGGGACATCTATGGGGAGGGGGTAAATGTCGCCACGAGGCTTGAGCAGCTCGCAGAGCCAGGTGGCATCTGCCTGTCCGGGAAAGTGCACGATGAGGTGGAAGGCAAGATCGCGGTACCGTTGGAGGACCGTGGCGAGTATCAGGTGAAAAACATCAGCCGGCCCGTGCGTGTATTCGCTGCTCTGACGTCAAAGAATGCCGCGCCGGCTTCAGGCACCGCGTCAGCTGCGTTCGAGCGCACGGGGCGAGTGAGGATCGACCCCGAGAGGCGTACCTCGCCGACGGTCTCACCGAGGATCTCATTACCGCGCTCGCGCGCCTTCGCTGGCTGTTCGTCATCGCCCGCAACTCAAGTTTCACCTACAAAGGCAAGGCGGCAGACGTGCGCCAGGTCGCCCAGGAGCGGCTCGGCGTCCGCTACGTCCTCGAGGGCAGCGTGCGCGTCGCCGGCGGGCGCATGCGGGTGACCACGCAGCTCATCGACGCCGAGATCGGCAAGCACATCTGGTCCGATCGCTACGACCGCGAGCTGCGCGACCTCTTTGCGGTCCAGGACCTTTCGGGCTACCTCGAAGGCGCCCGACAGCATCGACGCCTGGGGACTCGTCGCCCGAGCTGTCGTCATGCTGAACAGGTTTGACCGCGAGCAGAACGCCGAGGCGCAGGCCCTCCTGCGCCGGGCGATCGCGGTCGAGCCGACCTACGCGCGCGCCCACGCCGTTCTGGGCTGGGCGCTCTACTGGGCGACATATGCCGATTGGCTGCCGGACGACAGACAGGAAGCCATCCGCAAGCCCGCGGGGCATGCACAGGACGCTTTGCAGCACGATCCGACCGACCCTTGGGCACGGATGGTGTTCGGTTTGTGCCTTAGCTCAATGGGGCAGCATGAGCGGGCGCTCGGCGAGCTGCAGGCCGCGCTCAACCTCAATCCCAATTTCGCGCTCGGCCACATCGTGTTCGGATGGGCGCTGCTGCGCGCCGGTCATTTCGACGAGGCGCTCGTGGAAACTGGATGGGCCCTGCGCATGAGCCCGGTGGACAGCTTTGCCGGATTTTACACGACGGTCCATGGTCTCGCGCTTGTGGCCGCGCGACAGTTCGAGGAGGCACTTCCCTACCTTCGCGCCTCAGTAGCGGCTGCCCAACACGTGGGCCAGTACCACTCGCTGATCAGCTGCTGCGGGCATCTCGGCTTGATCGAGGAAGCGCAAGAATACATCGCCGCCCGCAACAAACTCGGCCCGCCGGTCCGCCTCAGCGTGTTGCGCCGGAACCTCGCCCATTTTGCCCATCGCGACGTGTTTCTCGAGGGCCTGGCCAAGGCCGGCGTGCCCGAATAGGCCTTCGGCGCGTGTTCCCATTCACAATTGTTTGGCGCCTTCGAGCAGGACCGGTGGTCTGAGATTGAGCTAAGCGAACCGCCATCCCCCGCCGGGTGGATTTTGGGTCAGCCCCGAACGCTCACTTTGGCGCAGCCAGACCTCGCGCCTGAACTTCTAGAGGCGCGCGGCCCGGGCCTGGGGATTGAACCTTGGGGGAGTCCGAAATAGGGTCCCGCTCGCCGGGTGGCGTGGGCCCCGCCTGACGCAATGCCGCTACCGTCCGGCAGTCAGGCTGCGACCTCCAACCGGCGTGTTGCCGGCCCGCCCGGCGTTCTCGTCGGTTACGTCTCGGAAACGTACCGAGACATCAGGAGGAAATAGCCGATCGTTAACCATAGGGCACTCTCAAGGGGATGCACTATGCCGATCTTCGAGCAATCCGCGTCGAATCGCGCCGAAGCGGACCTGCTAAGAGGCATTCTTGGCCCGGCAAAGCCTCGCGATACGTCCCTGCGGCAGGCATCCCTTGCTTATCGTCGGCGGCAACGACGGGCTCAAATGACGCGCGGCTTGATCGTCCTCGCGCTAATCGGAAGTGTCGGGGGCTCGGCGTTTATCTTCAGCAAGAACGACGCTCCCCGCCGTGTTGAGAGGCCGGGCTTGCCCGCGGCCCCGACAGGTTCCATCGTCGTCAACCTCTAAGGCTGTCCAGGCGATCACTGCACGCCAATGAGCCGTTCCTGCGCGGCCTCTTCGGGTCGCTGTCGAGGGCGCAGAGGGTGACCCTGAGCGCGTGCGGGAGCCCTCGCCACCCGCGGCTCCCGCGGCGCAGCCGGCGCTTCTAAAGGCGCGCGGCCCGCGTCTGGGGATCGAAACCTTCAAGGGGGTCGGGGGTGGTGAGGCCCTCCCCGCGCCGCAGGATAGCGACGATCACGTCGCGGAAACATCTCTCGAGACATCAGGAGGAAACAGCAGGTCGTAACCATTAGGCACTCTCAAAAAGGGTCATGTGCCACCTTGCTGCCTATACCGCGATCTCGCTTGCTGTCCTCGGCACCCTTCCTGCCGAAGCACAAACACGCACTCTCCGCCGCTCCGGCGAGGACGTTCTGATCCTCAACGTTCGTCCGCGCAGTTACCTCGATGCTGGCACCGTCGTGCCGGTCGGAAGCTATCAGGGCCCGGCGAGCGGCTTCGGCCAGACGCAGTCCTACCTCAACCTGCCCCCCTATTTCAGCCAGCGCGAGCGCTTCGGCGCGAGCGTGCTGCCCGATCCCATCGCAAACGGGCCCTATCCCGGCCCCAACATGCGTACCCCGTTCGACCGGATCTTCTGACCCGCAAATAAGCCGATGCGGAGCCGCGAGCCTTAAGATCGCGGCGCCACGCGGCGAGTGGTCCCCGTCGCAGGTGAGCCGCACGCTGGCCCGCCTTGGTCTTGTGCACCGGAAGCGGCCCGATGCACCCGCGTGATTCTCGCGCGAGCCATCGTTCACCCCTGGGGCGAGCGATCACTCCGAGGGGGTGGGGGGAGCACCCGCTTTGGGTCTCCTGGTCGCCCTCTGGCGTGGGCCCCGCCTGACGCAATGCCGCTACCGTCAGGCTGCCGCCTCGAACCGGCGTGTTGCCGGCCGGATGATCAGACAGCAATGAGCGTGAGCTACGTGCAGTTCGACGAGGGCTCGTCGCCGTGGTTCTGACCAGCGCCGCCTACGCATGTCGCCGGCCGGCGCTCTCCCAAATGACTAGGAGTGAATTTTCGAGCCAAGAGCGGGATACAGATCCAGAGATCGGGTCAGACACTGCCGGGCGGGCTCCCAAGAACACGTCACCTTTGGCGGGAAGCAGCCCAGGAGCAGACGTTCCGCTTCTGATGCTATTGGGATCTTTGCGAGGCAGCCTCGATCGCGTCCACCAGATCCCGCGAGGAAAACGGTTTGGAGAGATACGCCACGCACCCTGCGCTCAACGCAGCTCGGCGCGTGACGTCTTCATCCCGCCCGGTGATGAATATGACCGGCGGTGAAATTCCCATGTCCGTTAATTTGCGCTTGAGCTCAATGCCGCAAACCCCATTCAAGTTGATGTCGAGCACGAGGCACGCGGCTTCGCGCAGATTCGCGCGCTCGATAAAGCTGTCGACGGTAGAGAAAGTCTCGACGTTGAATCCACGCACTTTGAGCAGCCGCTCGACGGCACCCAGGACGCTCCTGTCATCATCAAGAACGAGTATAGCCTTGCGCAAATCCATGATGCTCGGCGGCGCCGCTTCTTGTTGCTGGTTTAATATCAGCCGCCGGGCTGTCAGACGGCCGCTCATCGGTTGAGCTCGACTCCGGATACTTACCTACGACAGGCGGACCCTTCAATTGTCCCTAAGGCCAATCAACCCACTTAACTCAACGCTGCGAGACGGGGCTGCTCACGGCCTCATTGACCGGTGCTTACTTGAAATTTGCAGGCTGAGCCAGGATGCCGAGGCGCTCGGCGATAAGCACAAGCTCGGCCAACGATCCGACCCCAAGCTTCTCGATGAGATTGTGCCGATGCGCCTTGATGGTCCGTTCCGTGGTTCCGAGTTCGTAGGCGATTTGCTTGTTCAGTCCACCGCGTGCCACACGTTCGAAAACCTGGCGCTCCCGAGGAGTGAGGCCGCTCACGAGCCGTCGCAACAGCTCGAGCTTGTCATCTGCTTCCTGCCTCACGCGCCCGCGCGCGATGGCCCGCTCGATCGCGGCCAGCAGCTTCTCCTTCGCGACCGGCTTCGTCAGCAGGTCTTCCGCGCCCGCTTTGATAACCTGCACGGCGGTCGAGATATCGCCGTGACCGGTGAGGAAGACGATGGGCAGGCGCGATCCCATTTCATTCAACCTAGCCTGCAGCTCGGGCCCGCTAAGCGCGGGTATCCTGATATCCAGAAGGATGCAGCTGGCGCCGGCGTCCTTGGGAAGCTGCGCCAGCAACGCTTCCCCGGACTCATACAATGCGACGGCGTAGCCGCACGCCTGCAGCAGCCGACCGGTGGAAGCCCGGAATGACGGATCGTCGTCGACAATGTGAACGGTGGCTGCCAAAAGGTCACTCCAGCTCTTGGATCTATGAACGTAAGCCGGACACGAAACGCGGCTCCGCCGTTCTCGGCGGGAGCATGAATCTCAAATGATCTTGCCTGCGATCGATAATCTCATTCCCTGCCGTGACCGGTCTCTGCTGCGAGCGTCGGTGAGACCGCCATCAAGATTGTCACTCTCTTTGTGACGGAGGCAAGACGCATTCCAATCGCGCCGTAGCCTCACCCGCTCGCGCTGCAATTTCGCATCGACTGCTCGTACCCAAGTACATTGTCCTTTAGGTCAATGCGCCTCAGGACAATAGCGCGAGCCATCTTCGGAAACGTAGCCTACCCACTGTCAAGCACGCCTGTCAATGGTGGGGAACTGGCGATGAACGTTACGGTCGTGGCAGGTGTTCGCGCAGAGAGATCGGGGCCGATCGATCAGCCAGCTTCGTCGGGCTTCAGGCGGATCGGCTGCATCAGCGCGCTGCAGGCCGTCATGGAGGAGCACGGCCTGGACGGTGGCGCGATCATCGCCAGGGAAGGCATCGCGCCCGGGGGCCTAGATCGGCCGGAGGATTTCATTTGCGTGAGCGTTTTGGGGAATCTTCTCGCGCGCTGTGCGGAGGTGGCGAGCTGCCCCCACCTTGGCATTTCGCTCGGCGCGCGCGCCGGCGTGGCGTCGCTCGGCATCGTGGGCTCCCTCCTGCGCCGATGCGACACTCTTGGGGACGCGATCCGGGCGCTCAAAGCGCATCTGAAAGTCCTGGATCGCGGCACACTCATCCACATTGAGAAGGCCGAGGACGCTGTCGTGCTGAGCTGCCTTCAATATGGATCCGCCGGACGAGGAGGCGGGCTCATCGCCGAAAGCTTGCTCGCGACGATCGTCTCCGCATTTCGCGAGCTCTGTGGCGCTGCCTGGGCCCCTTCGGAGGTGCACCTCGCCCGCAGAGTGCCTGAAGACAGCAATTCGTTCCGTTCATTCTTCCGCGCGCCCGTCCGATTCAATCAGGAACTGACCGCGCTCCACTTTCCCGCCAGGCATCTCGGCCTCGGAGTGAGCACAGCCGACCCTCAGCTCAGGCTCGCTCTCGAGAGAGCCGTTTGCGAGCTGGAGGCG
>JAREAF010000009.1 GCA_029240475.1 Rhodospirillales bacterium
CGCCGACGAATGCCTCCACCATCGCATCGGGCACCCGCTCGGAGGAGAGGAGGTTGCCGGCGGCCACGCATCCGTCGCCCGCTGCCACGCGATACGTGCCCAGCGTCTTCGCCCCCGAATGATGCGCCACCGCGCCATCGGCATCGACGATGGTGAGCTGGCGTTACTCGGAAAAGCACCCCGCCGCCACCATCTGCGCCATCGCCGATGCCGCGCCATGACCCTGCTGCAGGAGATCGAGGCCGAGCTTGCCGAGCCGCGGGTCGGTGATGTTCTGCGTCGCCGCCGCGCCGACGCCTGCGCGCGCCCAGGCGCAGCGGCTGGCGACGCAGACCGAGGAGGAGGTCACTACCACCCCGAACATGCCCGTCTGGGCGCAGCGCCCGACCAGGGAGAAGGTCATCGGCTGCTTGCCTCCTCCTCGGGCATCACCGCATCGACGTCGATTTCCATCAGCATCTCCGGCCGGGCGAGGCCCGACACGATGAGCCCGGTCGAGACGGGATAGACGCCCTTCAGCCATTTCCCAATGACGCGATAGACCGGCTCGCGATAGGTGCGATCGGTGATGTAGATGGTCACCTTGCAGATATGCTCGAGCTTGGCGCCGGCCTCCTCCAGCAGCTGCTTCACGCACTTCATGGCCTGCTCGGCTTGCGCGGCGGGATCGCCGATCCCATGCATGTTGCCTTCCAGGTCGAAGCCCGTCTGGCCGCGCATGAAGATGTGGTTGCCAGCGCGCACCACCATGCACAGGTCGTTGTCGAGCTTCTGCTCGGGATACATCTCCCGGGTATTGAATTTGCGAAGGCGCGTGTGAGCCATGGCTGCCCGATCCCTCAGCGTTGCTGCAGCACGGTGTCGGAGAGGCCGGCCGCGTCATGCACGAATTCCAGCGTCTCCTTGAAGGGGAAGTTCATATAGACGGCGTTGAGATGCGCGAAGGGCGGCGACTGCGCGAACAGGGCGAAGGTCAGCCGGTGGCTGGCATAGTCCGAGTTCAAGAGGTCGCGCGCGAAATGCAGCAGCTTGCGCCGGTCCTCGGCCGTCCAGAACTGGTTGACGCTGTAGTACTTCTTCAGCCACGGGCCGGTGTCGGGATCCTCGAAGGCCGCGCTGTCGGGCGTGACGCAGATCTGGCCGCCGCAGAGCTCGCGCGCGAGATGCATCATCGCCGGCAGGCGCGAGACCGCCTGCACGCGGCCCGTATAGAGCAGTGACTGGTTGGGCATCAGCAGTCCCGAGGGAGACTTCTCGGCCATCGCGATCGCGGCAATCAGGTGCGCGCGGATCGTCTCGCGATAGACGGCGAGCTCGGCCAGCTTCTCGCGCACGGCCTGCTGCTTGTCGAGCCCGGTCTGCCGCACGTTGAACAGCGCCGCGCCGATCATGAGGTCGGCGTAGTAGAGCAGGCGCAAGGTGTAGGGAAAGGCGCTGTAGCGGTGCAGCGTGCCGCGGATGAAGCTGGCGGCGCGGGTGTGCCGGTAGAACAGCACGTCCTCCCAGGGCACCAGCACGTTGTCGAAGACCAGCAGCGTGTCCACCTCGTCGAACTTGTTCGAGAGCGGATAGTCGCGCGCGGGCGCCCGGCCGGTGAAGCCGGTCCGGCAGATATGCTTCAGGCCCTCGGCGCCCATATTCACGATGAAGCCGACGGCATAGTCGGAGAGCTTCTCGTCGCCCCAATTGGCGATGGTCGGCTTGACGAAGCCCTGATTGGCATAGGCGGCCGCCGTCTCGTACTTCGCGCCGCGCACGACGATCCCGGCATCGGTCTCCTTGACGACGTGCAGGAGCATGTCGGGGTCCTGCTCCTGCGGCCGCAGCGAGCGGTCGCCCTTGGGGTCGGTGTTGGCGGAGACGTGGAAGATGTCCTCCTTCAGCACCAGGTCGATATGGCGGCGGATGTTCTCGCTGAAGCGGGGATCGACCTCGTCGAGCACGTCCTTGCCGTCATAGAGCGACCACATCTCGCCGACGGTCTCGTCGCCGACGCGGGTGACGACGCCGCCCACCTCATGCATCACGGCGTCGATCGAGCGCCACTTGGCGTGCCAGTCCTCCTGGGTGAAGGGCAGCTTGTAACCGATGTTGTTGCGCTCGCCGGTCTCGTCGACATAGGACATCACATCCGCGGTGCCCTGCTCATGGGCCATGTCGTAGATGCGGGCGCGGATGTCCACCAGGGGCTTGAACATCGGGTGCGTGGTGACGTCCTTCACGCGCTCGCCATTCACCCAGACGGCCCGGCCGTCCCGGATCGATTCCCGGTAGTCTTCGCCCGTCCTCAGCGCCATGACCGCCGCCTTTCTCTTGATCCTCGCGGGCAAAGACTGGGCTAGCCCGCGTTTGCTCGCAATAGAATTGCCGTCCTATGACGAGAGTTGCAAAATCCTAATCCGGATAGGCCGGCGGAGGATGGATGTGACGGCGGAGGGGGCGAGCCTTGATTTGCGCGGCCAAGGGATCGGTCTGCCCGCGAAGGAGCTGATCGAACAGCTGCAGGCGCGCGCGGCCGGCCTGTCTGAGGCGCTGGTCGAGGACCGGCGGCGCTTTCATGCGCTTGCGGAGTTGGGCTGGCGCGAGCGCAATACGACCGACGCGATCGTCGAGCGCCTCGCCGCACTCGGGTTCTCCGTGACCTCGGGCCGGGAGTTCCTCAAGGATGCGCCGCTGCTCGGGATCGACCCCGGCGCGGAGCGGCCGCAGACCGGCTGCGCCGCGGAGTTGGACAGCGGCAGGCCCGGACCGACGGTCTGCCTCAGGGTGGATATCGACGCGCTCCCGATCACGGAGGCGCCCGCGCCGCATCGCCCGTCCGCCGACGGTTGGGCTTCGGCCATGCCGGGCGTGATGCATGCCTGCGGCCACGACGGCCATGTCGCAATCGGCTTGGGCATCGCGAGCCTCCTGTCGCCGCTCGTTCGCGCCAACGGCGCGGGACGCCTGCGTCTCCTGTTCCAGCCGGCCGAGGAGGGCGTGCGCGGGGGACGCGCGCTGGTCGATGCGGGCTGGGTGCGCGACGTCGATCTCCTGCTGGGGTTCCATATCGGCTTCGGCGTGCCCGCCGGGACGGTCGCGGTCGGCGTGCGCGGCTTCCTCGCGACGGAGAAGCTGCGCGTCCGGCTGCAGGGTCGCGCCGCGCATGCCGGCAAGGCGCCCGAGCGGGGGCGCAACGCGCTCCTCGGCGCCTGCCAGATCGCGCTCGGCCTGCACGCTCTGGCGCAATCGAGCGCGCCGGGCCTGCGGGTCAATGTCGGCCGGCTGCAGGCCGGACGGGCGCTCAACGTCATCGCGGAGGAGGCCGAGCTGCTGGTCGAGCTCAGGGCCGAGCGGTCGGACGATCTGCGCGATCTCTCCCAGCGCGCGCGGCGGCTCGTCGAGGGCGTGGCCTCGGCGGGCGAGCTCGGCCATTCCGTCGAGCTGATCGGTGAGGCCGCCGAATGGTCGAACCCGGTCGCGCTGGCGCGCTGGGCGGGCGTGGTGGCCACCGCCACCGGCGCCTTCGACCATGTGCTTTCAGATCATGTGTTCGGCGCCAGCGAGGATGCGACCTTGCTCGCCCGCGCGGTGGCGGAGCGGGGTGGCCTCGCCGGCTATCTCCTGCTCGGGGCCAAGCTCAGCGCCGACCACCACACGCCTCAGTTCGATTTCGACGAGGAGGTCCTGCCGCGCGGCGTGCTCCTGCTGGCGGCGATGGCTGCCGCGGCTCTGCTGCAGAGCGGCTAACGCCAAGCTCGCGGCCCGATGCAATGAGATGGCCGCTACTCGGCCGCCTCGCTGGTCGGCAGGAACGCGTGCTGATTGATGTGCTGCTGCACCTCGCGGAGATGCGCGTACATCGCCTTGCCGGCACGATCGGCATCGCGCGCCGCGATCGCGCTCGCGATCTCGCCGTGATACTCCGCGAAGGTCGATTGGCGCTTGTAGCAGCGGCCGTTCTCGCCAAGTCTCTGCCAGCCAATGTCGCGGCGGCTCTCGCCCACCGCGTCGAACACGGCCATGAACAGCGCATTGTGCGCGGCCTCCACCACGGCGCGGTGGAAGGCGGCGTCGGCGCGCTCATATTCTTCCGCGCCCTTGGCCTGCCGGGTCTCCTCAGCCAGGCGCAAGAGGGTGCGGATCTCGCATGGCGAGGCGCGCACCGCGGCCAGCCGCGCCACGATCGGCTCCAGCGCCAGGCGCAATTCGATCACCTCGGGCGGGCTGGTATGCTCGGCGATGCGGTCGAGCGCCACCGGCCTCGCGCCGTCTTGCCGAAGAAAGGTGCCGCGCCCCTGCTCGCGGGTGATGCGCCCTTCGCGCTCCAGCACTTCGAGCGCACGCCGGAGCGAGCGGCGGCCGATGCCCAAATCGCCGGCGAGCTTGCGCTCGGGCGGCATGCGGCCGCCGGCCGCGGTGACGCCGTCCTCCAGCAGGTTGCGCAGACGGGCAACCGTGTCCTCCAGCCGCTCCATCTCCGGACTCCCGATCAGCCGAATGCGGACTGATACCATTGCGGAAGAATGGTTTCAACTTGGTCTCGCAGCTTCGAGATTGGTTCCACGACTAGGCTGCCTGTGCAACTACGTTGCTTCGCAGCAGCGCCACAAAATCTCCCTAGTTGAGTTTCTAGGACAATGGTGGAACCAAGTTACCCAGTCGCTTGACCATTGGTGCGGGTGAGGGTTAGCCTGCCGCTCCCTTGATGCTTCATGCCGAACCCGGTGCCGGCAAAAGGACACCACAATCCATGAGCAGCGAAGCAGCGAGCGGCGGGTCGAACCGCCAAGCGGCCTTGGATCAACTCCATGCCGATGTCCATGAGCGCAACATGGCCCCGTTCTGGGCCGTCGATCTCAAGAACAAGAATGACGAGGACCGCCAAGTTCGAGATAACAGGAAGGCGGTGCCGTTCCTGTGGAGCTACGCCAAGGACATCGAGCCGCTGCTCTATCGCTCGGCCGAGCTGATCACGACGGAATCCTCGGAGCGGCGCTCGCTCATCCTGGTCAATCCGGGCCTCGCGCCGCGGCGGGCGAGCGTGACCACGATGTACACGGCCTATCGGCTGAACGATCCGCGCGAGATCATGCCGCCGCACCGCCATTCGCCGAACGCGATCCGCTTCGGCCTGACCGGCTCGCAGAACTTCACCGGCGTCGAGGGCGAGAACATCGTGTTCGGGCCGGGCGATATGGTCCTGACGCCGCATGACACCTGGCACAATCACGGCAACAAAGGCGGCGAGCCCGCGATCAATCTCTCCGTCCTCGACCTGCCCCTCGTCGAGCAGCTCAATGCGCTCTATTTCGAGCACGACTATCACGAGGTCGAGCATGGCGAGCGGATGAAGAAGCAGGTTCAGTCCGAGCGCTTCCCGCCCGACTACTCGCAGCGCGTCTATGGCTCGGGCGGGCTCATGCCGCGCTTCCTGCCGCACCGGCGCGGCACCGGCGCAGCCTCGCCCATGTATGTCTATCGCTACGACCAGATGCGCTCGCTCCTGGAGAAGTTCCGTGACTGGGACGGCGACCCCTATGAGGGGCTGATCGTCGAGTATGTCGATCCGACCACGGGCGCGCCGATCTTCAAGACCATGAGTTTCTTCATGCAGATGCTGCGCCCGGGCGAGCACACGCGGCCTTTGAAACAGAATGCCAGCCTCTTGGTCGCCCCGTTCGAAGGCAACGGGCACTCGATCATTGACGGCCGGCGCTTCGACTGGGCGCCGTTCGATACGCTCGCCGTGCCGGGCGGCTCCTGGTGCGAGCATGTCAACGGCTCGGGCCGCGAGCCCGCGATCCTGTTCGTCGCCTCCGACGAGCCGACGCTGAAGGCGCTCGCCCTCTATCAGAAGCACGGCAAGACGGAAGCCGGCGAGATCGTGCGTCTGGGGTGAGCTGACCGTGGCGCGCGCAAGCAACTGCTCGCTGGTGTCCCACATCGACTGCCCTGGCGGCGGTCAGGTCTGGGTTGAGGGGACCACGCTCTTCGTCGGCCATATGCGCCAGCCGAGCGGCACCTCGATCTATGACGTGGAGGATCCGCGCAGGCCGCGGCTCCTGGCGCAGATCGAGCTGCCGCGCGGCTGGCACTCCCACAAGGTGCGCGTGGCGAACGACGTCATGATCGTCAATCACGAGCGGCTCGGGCCCGACGAGACGCCGGATTTCGGCGGGGGCCTCGGCATCTACGACGTCTCCAATCCCGCCCGCCCGCGCGAGATCGCCAAGTGGCGTACCGCGGGCAAGGGCGTGCATCGCTACGATTTCGACGGCCGCTACGCCTATATCTCGCCGACGGCCGAAGGCTTTGTCGGCAACATCATGATGATCCTCGACCTGCAGGACCCCGCCAGGCCCGAGGAGGTCGGACGCTGGTGGATCCCGGGCCAGTGGAAGGCCGGCGGGGAGCCCTATCCCTGGGACGATTGGACGCCGCCGCGCTGCCATCACCCGCTCCGTCAGGGCGACCGGCTCTATGTCAGCTACTGGCACCACGGGTTCTTCATCCTCGACATCCGCGACATGTCGAAGCCGAAACCGATCAGCGCCGTGAACACCTCGCCGGTCTATCCGCACCCGACCCACACCTGTCTGGTGGTCCCGACGCCGCTCAAGGGCCGCAAGATCATGGTGGTGGCGGACGAGGACGTGGCGAAGCTCTGGCCCGCCGCGCCGGCCTTCACCTGGATTTACGACATCACCGACGAGCGATATCCGGTCTCGGTCGCGACCTGGCAGGTGGAAGGGCTCGATCTCGATGGGGCGCCGCAGCCGCCGATGATGGGCTGCCACCAGCCCTCCGAGCGCTTCAACGGCACGATCATCCCCTTCGCCTGGTTCGCGAAAGGCCTGCGCATCCTCGACGTGAAGGACCCCTACGCGCCCCGGGAGGTCGGTTTCTTCGAACCCGACGCGCCGGAGGGCTTCCAGCTCGCATCCTCAAACGACGTGACCATAGACCGGCGCGGCCTCATCTACCTGATCGACCGCCAGCGCGGCGTGGACATCCTCGAGACCTCGGTGTGGTGACTGGCATGAACGACGCGATCCAGCCGATCGGGAAGAAGAACCCCAACCTGCCGTTCCATCCCGCCGTGCGCGCCGGCGATTACATCTTCGTCTCCGGCCAAGTGGCCAAGGACGAGAGCGGCAATATGTGTGTCGGCAACATCGAGGAGGAGACGCGCTGGTGCCTGGAGACGGTGCGGCGCGTGCTCAAGGACGCAGGGGCCGACCTCTCCGACGTCGTGCGCATGACGGTCTACCTGGAAGATGCGCGCGATTTCGGCCGCTACAACCGCGTCTTCGCCGAATATTTCCCGAACGGCGGCATCGCGCGCACGACCGTGGAGGCGCGCGCGGTGATCTCCTGCAGGATCGAGATCGACGCCATCGCCTACAAGCCGCTGCCTCGTTGAGACAGGAGAGCGCCAGATGATCCGACTGCTTGGCCGCGCCACGTCCGGAAATGTGCAGAAGGTCCTGTTCCTTTTGGAGGAGATGGGCCTGCCCTACAAGCGCGAGGATTACGGCCGCCAGTTCAACAACACGGGCGGCGACTATTTGAAGCTCAACCCGACCGGCAAGGTGCCGACCCTGATCGACGGCGACACGGCGATCTGGGAATCGAACACGATCCTGCGCTATCTCGCGGCAAAGAACGGCAGCCCTCTCTATCCCTCCGACCCGGCGCGGCGGACGGAGGTGGAGCGCTGGATGGACTGGCTCCTGGCCAGCCTGAACACGCCCTACGTGGCGGTCTTCAAGGAGGCGAAGAAGACGCCCGCCGAGCGCGCGGCCAGCTTCTCGGCGGACGCCAAGGAGCTCGCATCGCGGCTGCAGCTGCTCGATGCGCATCTCGCCAGGCAGCCCTACCTCGCGGGCCAGGAGATGAGCATCGCCGACATCGCGCTCGGGCCGATCGTGGCGCGCTGCCTGGATTTTCCGATCGACCGGCCGGACCTGCCGAACCTCAAGGCGTGGCGGGAGCGGATCGCGGCGCGGCCCGCCTTCCAGAAGGCCACCGCCGCCTGACAGAGGATTGAGAACAGCGAGAGAGGGTGAGTGACATGAAAGCAGCGGTCGTCGGTCTCGGCACGATGGGTCCCGGCCTCGCCGCCACGCTCGCGCGCGGGGGCATGGAGGTGCGCGCCTTCGATGTCAGCGCCGATCAGCGCGAGAAGGCGCCCGGGCTCATGCAGCAGGCGATGGGCGTGCTGGGCGCGCTCTCCGTTCCGGACAAGAGCGGCGGGAAGATGCCGGCGGTGGTGCAGACACTGGCCGACTGCTGCAAGGGCGCCGATCTGGTGGTGGAGACCGTTCCAGAGAAGCTCGACATCAAGGCAGCCGTATTCAAGGAGATCGACGCGGCCGTCGGCAAGAATTGCGTGATCGCCTCCAACACCTCGGGCATTCCGATCACGAAGCTTCAGGCGAACGTCTCCAATCCTGGCCGCGTGGTCGGCATGCACTGGTCGAATCCGGCGCATGTCATCCCGATGATCGAGGTCATCGCCGGCAAGGACACCTCGCCCGATACAGTCAAATGGATGTGCGACACCATCAAGAGCCTCGGCCTTCTGCCGGTGGTGGTGCGCAAGGACGTCCCCGGCTTCGTCGAGAACCGCATCCTGTACGCGCTCCTGCGTGAATGCGTCGATCTCGTGGAGCAGGACGTGATCGATGCCGAGGGGCTCGACACCTGCGTCTCCTGGGGCATCGGGTACAAGCTGTCGGTCATCGGCCCCATGGCGCTCTTGGACATGGCCGGCCTCGACATCTATCAGGCGGTCGGCAGCTATTTGAACAAGGATCTGTGCAACCGCGCCGACGTCGCCAAATACGTGACCGACCGCACCCAGTCCGGAAAGCTGGGCATGAAAACCGGCGGCGGCATCTTCAGCTACACCCCCGAGCAGGTGAACGAGCTGCGGATGAAGCGGGCCAAGAAGCTCGTGGCGGTTCGCAAGGCGCTCGAGTCCTAAACCACCGCCGCATCCGGCGGCGAATGCGATCGAACCGGATCGGCGGCGCTCTGGGCCGCCGGAGATGAGACCAGGAACAAGGGAGGTAAGAACCAAATGAATCGTCGAACACTGATGCGGCTCACGCCGGCGGCCGTGATCCTGGCCGGCGCTCTCTCGGTCGGTGCGGCCGCCAACGCCGCCGAGGTCAAGAGCCTCGCCATCCTCGTGCCGGAGGCCGGCACCGATTACGGCTGGAACCAGCAGGGGGTCGAGGCGGCCCGGCAGGTCGCGGAGAAGAACGGGCTGGAATTCATCCCGGCCGAGGGCCTGGGCTATGGCGACGTGCATCCGACCCTGCGCGAGCTGGCCGGCGACGGCGCCAGCCTGATGATCGCGCATGCATCCGGCTACAACACCGCCGCGCCCGAGGTGGCCGAGGAGACCAAGGTCCCGGTGGCCATCGTCGACCGGCCGGACGCGAACAAGCCGGGGCTCGTCGCCGACTACACGCTGTCCGGCCATGAGGGCGCTTATCTGGCGGGCGTGCTGGCCGCGAAGATGAGCAAGACCGGCACCGTCGGCATCGTGGTCTCCGGCGAGCCGCCCTCCTGGAACTCGCAGTCGGCGGCGTTCGCGCAGGGCGCCAAGGCCGAGAAGGGCGACATCAAGATCATCTATGCCGTGATCGGCCCGGCCGCCTATGCCGACGCCGCGGGCGGCAAGCGCGTGAGCGAGTCCGTCATCGCGGCGGGCGCCGACGTGATCTTCGGCCAGGGCGACGGCTCCTCCTTCGGAATGATCGAGGCGGTGGAGAATTCCAAAGCCCCCGGCGGCGGCGAGGTGTGGTTCATCGACGTGATCGGCGACAAGACGTCCATCGACAAGGGCCACCTCCTGTCCTCGGTCGTGTGGAACCTGGTGCCGGTCTATGACCAGATGGTCCAGGACCTGAAGGCGGACACCTTCGGCACCAAGGGCTATTCCATCGGCCTCAAGGACGATTCGGTGCAGCTCCTCCAGACCAAGCACATCCCGGATGACGTCTGGAACGAGGTCATGGCGGTGCGCCAAGAGATCCTGGACGGCAAGATCAAAGTCGAGCCGGTCTGGGACGCCGCGCAGGTGCGTCCGCTGATGACCTCGGTGGAGGCGGCGGCGCAGTAATCTAAGGTCTTGACCAGCCATCCCGGAGCCGATGAGGCTCCGGGATCGGCTTGGGTCGGGTTCAATCGAATGACGGAGGCATCTGCGCCTGCGATCGCGCTTAAAGGCGTGACCAAGCGCTTCCCGGGCGTGGTGGCGAACGACGCCATCACGCTCGAATTCCATCCCGGAGAAGTCCACGCCCTCCTGGGGGAGAACGGCGCGGGCAAGTCGACGCTGATCGGCCTCTTGGCGGGCATGCAGCAGCCGGACGCCGGCAGCATCGAGCTCTTCGGCACTCCGGCCCGCATCGCCAGCCCGCGCGACGCGCTCGACCGCGGCATCGGCACCGTGTTCCAGCACGTCCTGCTGGTGCCCAGCCTCACGGTCATCGAGAATCTGATGCTGGGCGGCCGCTGGTGGCGCCCGCTCGGCCGGGAGGCGGCGCTCCGGAGGTTCGACGAGCTTTCCAAGATGCTCGGCGTGCAGATCGATCCGGACGCGCCGGTGGGCCGGCTCGAGCTCGGGCAGCAGCAGCAGGTCGAGATCATCCGCGCGCTCTGGCGCGACGCGAAGGTGCTGATCCTGGACGAGCCGACCTCGATGCTGACGCCGCAGGGCGTCGAGGATCTGGGCCGCGTCATGAGGCGGCTTGCGCAGAGCGGGGTCGCGGTGATCTTCATCACGCACAAGCTGCGCGAAGCCTATGCCTTCGGCGACCGCATCTCGGTGCTGCGCCTGGGCAAGCTGGTGGGTCAGCTGCCGCCGGAGCGGCTGCGGATCATGAGCGAGGCCGCAGTGACGAACGAGGTCATCCGCCTCATGTTCGGCCAATTGCGCGGCCATTCCGAGGAGGCCGAGACTCTGGTTGGGCGCGGGCGGCATGGGCCGACGCGTGCGGTCGACCGGAGCGGACCGCCGCGCCTGGAGCTCGTTGAGGTTTCGACACATGCCGACGCGGGGGAATGCGCCCTCAAGGGGCTGACCCTCTCGCTCTGGCCCGGCGAGGTGCTCGGCGTCGCCGGCGTGGACGGCAATGGCCAGAAGCATCTGGCCGAGGTGCTCGCCGGCCAGCGGCCGGTAGCGAGCGGCCGCATCCTCATCGACGGCGAGGATGTGACCCATGAGGGGGTGCCCGAGCGGCGCGAGCGCGGGCTCAGCTACGTGACCGACGAGCGGCTGGGCGAGGGCACGGTCGGCGTCATGTCGGTCGCCACCAATCTCGTCCTGAAGGAGGTCGGCCGGCCGCCCTTGTGGCGCAACGGCGTGACGCTCTGGGACCGCATCCACGAACGCGCGCGCGAGCAGGTGGCGCGGCACGACATCCGTACGCCGTCCGAGCGCACGCCCGTCGGGCGGCTGTCCGGGGGAAACATCCAGAAGGTGCTGCTGGCCCGCGAGCTGGGGGAGGCGGCGCGCATCGCCGTCTTCAACAAGCCGACCTACGGGCTCGACCTCCAGAACACCAGCCTCGCGCGGCAGCGCATCCGGGAAAGCGCCGAGCGCGGCATGGCGACCCTGGTGATCTCCACCGAGCTCGACGAGCTGCTCGAAGTCGCGGACCGGATCGGCGTCATGTTCCAGGGGCGCCTCGTCGGCGTGGTCGAGAACGCGGACGAGGTCGAGGAGAGCGTCGGCCGAATGATGACGGGGGCGGCCGCATGAGCCCGGACGGCTCGCTTGCGGCGGCTCTGCGCGTCGCGCTGCCGATCCTGCTGGCCTTCGCGGCGGGAGCGCTCGTGCTGCTGGCGCTGGGCAAGAACCCGCTCGACTACTACACATTCGTGTTCCGGCGTGGCCTCTTCAGCTGGCCCGGCCTGCAGGAGACGATCACGCGGTCCGCGCCGCTGCTGCTCATCGCCGCGGGCCTCATCGTCGCGTTCCGTGCGGGCATCTGGAATCTCGGCGTGGACGGCCAATTCCTGCTGGCGGCGGTGGTCTGCTCGGCCGTGGCGCCCTGGCTGATCGGACTGCTGCCGCGCTGGCTGGCCTTGGCCGCCTCCCTCGCGGTCGCCGCCGGGGTCGGCGCGAGCTGGTCCTTGATCCCGGCGCTGCTCAAGGCGCGCTACGGCGTCAACGAGATCATCACCACCCTGATGATGTCCTTCCTCGGCATCTCGCTCGCGAACGTGCTGATCAAGCTGGTCTTCCGCGATCCCACCACGACCGTTCCGCAGACCCCGACCTTGCCCGTTCCCTACCGCCTGCCGCGGCTGTTCGACACCACGATCCATTTCGGCGTGGTCATCGCGCTCGTGGCGATCTTGCTCGTGCATTTCGTCATGACCCGGACGGCGTTCGGCCTGAAGCTGCGCATCGTCGGAGCCAATCCGCGCGCGGCGGTGCATGCGGGCCTGCCCATGTCGGGGCTGACCTTCGCCACCTTCGCGCTTTCGGCCGCCCTGATCGGCATGGGCGGCGCGGTCGAGATCCTGGGCGTGCACGGGACGGTTCGCGCCGATTGGAACCCGGCTTACGGGCTGCTGGTGATTCCGCTGGTCTTCCTCGCGCGATTCAACGGGCTGGGCTCGATCCTGTTCGTGCTGTTCTTCGCCGCGCTGCAGATCGGCGGCGAGAGCGCCGCGCGCCGGCTCGGCGTGCCGCATTATTACGTGCTGCTGCTGGTCTCGCTGGTGTTGCTGTTCCTGGCGATCGTGGAATATCTGGATCATCTCACGGCGCGCCGCAGGACGGCGGTGTAGGGGGGAGGGGATGGAGGCGCTCTTCACGGCCACCTTCCTGACCGCGCTGCTCTATGGGGTGGTGACCGCGGGCCTGCCGCTGCTTCTTGCCGGTCTCGGCGAGCAGATCTCTGAGAAAGCGGGCGTGCTCAATATCGGCATCGAGGGCATGATGCTGGCGGGCGCCTATGCAGGCTTCTCGGCTGCCCTCGCGACCCAGTCGCTGTGGCTCGGCTTCATTGCCGGCGCGCTGGCCGGCATCGGGGTCGCGCTCCTGATGGCTCTGTTCTGCATCCGCTACGGCATGAACCAGATCGTCATCGGCATCGCACTGACGCTTGGCGTCGAAGGCCTGACCGCGCTGCTTCATCATTTCCAGTTCGCGCGGACGCGGCCGAGCCTCGGGCGCGCGCCCGACTTCTCGCTCCCATGGCTCAGCGACATCCCGGTGATCGGCCCCGCGCTCTTCACGCACAACCCGCTGGTCTATCTGGGATTGGCGCTGGTGCCGCTCCTCGCCTGGCTGTTCCGGCGCAGCGCGATCGGCCTCAACCTGCAGGCCGCGGGCGACAAGCCGGGCGCGCTCGACGCCTCGGGGGTCTCAGTGGCGATGACCCGCACCGGCGCCGTGTTGTCGACCGGCGCGCTGGCGGGCCTCGGCGGCGCCTATATGTCCGAGGTTGGGGCGGGCTTGTTCGTGCCCTACATGACCGGCGGCGCCGGCTTCATCGGCATCGTGCTGGCGATGCTGGCGCGCGGGCGCCCGCTTTGGGTGCTCTATGGGGCGCTGCTGTTCGGGGTCAGTCTCGCGCTCACCACGGCGCTCCAGGTCGGCGGCTTCAACATTCCCACCGACGTGGTGCAGATGCTGCCCTTCCTGATGGTTATGCTGGTGCTGGTGATCTTCGCGCGGCACAGCGTCCTGCCGCCGGCCTTGGGACTGCCCTATGTGCGCGGCGAGCGGTAAAATTGGCGAAACGGGAGGATTAGAGATGTCGGATACAAAGGTTTACCTGCTCGACGGCGGCTCGCTGATGATCGACGGCTACCACGCCTTCTGGAATCGCGGTCCGGCCGGCGAGTTCCGCTTCCCCTGCTACGCCGTGCTGGTGGAGCACAAGGACGGCCGCTACGTGTACGACACCGGCTTCGACTACGACCATGTGATGCGCGTGCTGCCCTTCGAGAAGCCATCGCAGACCAGGGAGCAGACGATCCCCGGCGCGCTGGCGCAGATCGGGCTGAAACCGAGCGATATCGACTACGTGATCAACTCGCACTATCACTTCGATCATTGCGGCGGGAACAAGCACTGCACCACCGCCTGCACGATCTGCCATGCGCGGGAGCTGGAGGTCGCGTTCAACTGCCAGCCTTTCGAGCATCTGGGCTATAGCGACCTCACCTTCGCGCCCGATCGCGCGCGCAACGCCGGCAAAACGCTGCCGTCGGAGCCGGCGCTCGACATGTACACGCCCAAATTCGAGACGCTGACCGGCGACCAGGAGATCGCGAAGGGGCTGTGGCTCTACGAGACCCCGGGCCACACGGCCGGGCATTACTCGATGATGGTGGAGCTGAAAGGGCGCCGGCCGATGCTGTTCACGGGCGATGCCTGCTACAGCAAGAAGAATCTCGACATGAACTGCATCTCCTCCTTCCACCTCGACCCGGTGGCGAGCCTCAAATCCATGCATCGGCTGACGGAGCTCGCGGCAAAGCACGACGCCGAGATCTTCTATTCGCACGATCCCGAGAGCTGGCCCACCTACAACAGGGCGCCGGGCTATTACGCGTGACGCGCGCTAGCCCATTCTTCTCCTTCGAGACGCGCCCTCACGGGCGCTCCTCAGGATGAGGAATGGGGGTGCGACGCGACCGCCTCCTCATCCTGAGGGGCCCGCGCAGGCGGCCTGAAAAGAGAGGAGGCGGGTCGCTCGCTACCACCGCACCATGCCGGCATCGGACACGAGCGTCTGGCCGGTGATCCAGTGCGCTTCCTCCGAGGCGAGAAAGGCGATGGCCGGCACGATGTCGTTCGGCTTGCCGACGCCCTTGATGGCCTGCAGCATCTCGACGAAGCCGAACGCCTCCTTGTGCGGGCTGGCCTGCACGCTCTCGGTGTCGGTGAGGCCCGGCGCCACGCAGTTCGCCGTGATCTTGTAAGGGCCGAGCTCGGTCGCGAGCGCGCGGGTGAAGGTCATCACCCCGCCCTTGGAGGCGACGTAGTGCGCCATGTTGGGCGTGCCGGCGAAAATCGAGTTCGAGCAGATATTGACGATGCGCCCATAGCCGTTCTGGCGCATCAGGTCCGAGCCGGAGCGGCACATGAGATAGAGCCCGTCGAGATTGACGCGCATGATGCGCCGCCATTCCTCGAAAGTGAGCTCGTCCCATTTGACGAAGGGCACGATGGCGGCGGCATTCACCTGGATGTCCAGCTTGCCCGCCTTCTGCGCGACCTGGCGATGCAAGGCCGCGACCTGCTCGGGATCGCCGATGTCGCAGGTCACGGCGAAGGACTTTCCGCCGGCGGCCTTGGCCGCGGCCTCCGCGCCCTTGGCGAGGATGTCGACCGCGACCACCGTCGCGCCTTCCGCGCCGAGCCGCTCGGCCACCGCCCGCCCGATGCCCTGCGCCGCGCCCGAGACGATGGCGACGCGGCCTTCGAAACGCTTGCTCATCCTTCGCTCCTCTATTTCCCGATGACCGACAGCGCCGCTTCCAGGCCTGCCGCCAGGTCGACCTTCTTGCCGAGCCGCCGCAGCGCGCCGCCCAGGGCGGTCAGCGCCACGGTCGCGTAGATCGGCTCGGCGACCGGCCCCATATGGCCGATGCGGATCAGCTTGCCCGCGGTCTCGTTGCGCCCCGTGGAGAACACCACGCCATAGAGCTCGCGCGCGGCCGCCAGCCATTCCTTGTCGTTGACACCGTCGGGCACGCGAACGGCGGTGCAGGTGGGCGCCGCGATGGATTCGCGCGCCGCCCAGAGCTGCAGCCCCATGGCCTTGATGCCGGCGCGGCAGGCCGCCGAGGTGAGCGCGTGGCGGGCCCATACCTTCTCCGGACCCTCCTCGAGATACTGGTCCATCGCGCCGTCGAGGCCGTTCATCTCTGAGACGGCGGGGGTGAAGGGGAACGGCCTGTCGCGCCGCCAGGCCTCGCGCCAGTCGAGGAGCGAGAGAATCGAGGCGCGCGGCGCCTTCGGGTTCCGCTCCATATGCGACCAGGCGCGTTGATTGACGGCCATGAGCGACAGGCCAGGAGGCCCGCCGAGGCACTTGCCGGGGCCGGTGACGAAGACATCGGCCATGCAATCCTCCGGGTGGATGTCCATCCCGCCGAAGGAGGAGACCGCATCCACCAGCATCAGCGCATCGTGCGCGCGCACGATGCGGCCGATCTCCGCGACCGGGTTGAGCGTGCCGGACGGCGTGTCGTGATGGACTACCGTGACGATCTTGATGTCCGGGCGCTTCTTGAAGGCAGCCGCGACCGCGGCCGGATCGATCGCCTCGTTATAAGGCACCTCGATCTCGAGCAGCTCCTTGTTGTAGCGCGCGGACCAATAGCCGAAGCCCTTGCCATAGACTCCGGAGGCGAGGTTGAGAACCACATCATCGGGTCCGATCAGCGACGCCGCCGCGGCCTCGAGGCCGGGCGCTGGCTCGCAATGCAGGACCAGGGCGGGATCGGGCGCGCGCAAGGCTTCCGTCACCTTGAGAACCGTGCGCTCGTAGAATTCCTGGAAGTAGCTGTCGAAGTCGTAATGGACCGGGCGGGACATGGCGCGCAGCACACGCGGATAGCAAGCGACCGGCCCAGCCGAAAGAGTGATCACCGGCTCCTTGACGCTGATCCGGGACATGGGGGATGCCTCCTGACCAAGTCTGTCTCTCGCACGACATTATTCAGCAGACCGCGCGCGGAAGACCATCCGAACCATAGCGAACCGGCTGGATCATTGTGGTCATGGCATATGACGATCTCATCATCGGCGGCGGCACGGCGGGCGTCGTGCTCGCCGCGCGACTGAGCGAGGACCTTGAGCGCCGCGTCTGCCTTCTCGAGGCGGGCGGCCCCGCCTCCGAGGAACCCGACATCGCCGATCCGCTGAAATGGCCCGCGCTGCAAGGCCGCGCCATCGACTGGCGCTATGCGACCGTGCCGCAGGCGGGCACGGCCGGGCGCATCCATCCCTGGCCGCGCGGCCGCGTGCTGGGCGGCTCTTCGGCCATCAACGCGATGGCGCATGTGCGTGGTCACCCGAGCGACTTCGACCATTGGGGTATCCCGGGCTGGGGCTTCGCCGACTTTTTCCCGTACTTTCTGAAGAGCGAACACTGGACCGGCGCGCGCACGCCCTGGCACGGCAGCGGCGGCCCCGTCCATCTGATCCAGCCCGATCCGCCGCACACGCTCGTCTGGGCGTTTCATGCGGCGGCGCAGGCGCAGGGCTTGCGTTCCATTCCCGATCACAACGGCCCGGCACTGGCGGGCGCGACGGTGAATACGCTGACCATCAAAGACGGGCGGCGGCAGACGACGGCCGACGCGTATCTGACTGAGGAGGTGATGGCGCGCCCGAATCTGACGGTGTCACTGCGCGCCGAGGTGCGTCACCTGGAGTGGGAGGGAACGCGCTGTTTCTGCGCGGTCCTCATGGGTGGGCGGAGCATTGCCGCGCAGCGAGTGATGATCGCGGCGGGCGCGATCGGCTCGCCGCTGCTCCTCATGCGCAGCGGCATCGGCCCGGCCGATGAATTGCGAGCGGTCGGCGTCACACCGCGCATCGACCTGCCCGGCGTCGGCCGCAATCTGCAGGACCATCTGCTTTCGGGCGGGAACATCTACCGCGCGCGCCGGCCCGTGCCGGTCTCGCGCTATCAGCATTCGGAATCGCTGCTCTATCTGGAGCATGGGTCCGGCCCCGCTCCGGAGCTGGTGGTGGCCTGCGTGGCCGCGCCCGTCGCCACGGAGGCCTTCGCCGCCGAAGATGTTCCGCCCTTCGGCGAGGGCTACACGCTGATGTTCGGCTTCACCCATCCCGCCAGCCGCGGCGTCGTGGCGCTCGCGAGCGCGGATCCCGCGGAGCCGCCGCGGATCGATCCGCGCTATTTGAGCGAGGCGCGCGATCGGGAGCTCTATCTGGCGGCGCTGGACTGGGCGCAGGCCCTGGGAGCGTCCGAAGCCTTCAACGACTGGCGCACCGAGGAGGTGCTCCCCGGCAGGGCATGCGTGTCGCGGCAGGAGCGCCTCGGTTTTCTGGCGCGCGCCGCCTACACGCACCACCACCCGGTCGGGACCTGCCGCATGGGCCTGGATGGCGCGGCGGTGACCGATGCGCAGCTGAAGGTGCGCGGCGCGGACAATCTCTATGTGGTCGACGCCTCGGTTTTCCCGACCATCACCACGGGGCCGGTTAACGCCGCGATCATCGCCTTGGCGGAGCGGGCGAGCGACCTCCTGCGCGGCCGGGTTCCGCTCCCGCCGACCGTGCCGGAGGTCAGGTGATCGCGCGCCCTTTGCCGACGCGCGGGTTGCTCCGCCCCGCCGTGCCGATCGCCATCACTACCAGGATCTCGTCCGGGCGCGGCGCGTCGGCCAGCGCCACCGTGATGGAATCGAGCTCGTCAAAGGACCAGGGATTGTCCTTATTCGCCAGCGGCACGTCGATGCTGGCGCCGGCCGCGGCGACCTTCGTGGTGGAGGGTATGATCGCCTCGCCGCCGCCCACGGCCGCTCGCATCGGCTTGCCGAGCTTGGGATGCAGCACGGCGGCCGCATGCTCCAGATCGCCATTGACGCCGACGATCGCCGCCTTGCCATAGACCAGCGCCGGTCCGTCGAGGAGGCGCACAGCCTCCGGCATCAAATCCTCGCCAAGCCGCAGGCCGATATCAAAGAGTGGTGTGAGGTCGCGTTCGAAGCGGCCTGCGAATGGATTGGCGATGACCGCCAAGGCGGCCACGCGACGGATCGGAGCGGGCGCCGGTTCGCCGGCCTCGGCGAACACCGTTTCTTTTATGAACTGCGTCTTTCGGATCAGCATGGATCGGCTCCTCGCTGTGGCATGATCCGAGCCGGGTCCGACAGCC
>JAREAF010000177.1 GCA_029240475.1 Rhodospirillales bacterium
AGGGCTTGCCCAGCACCTCCGGGTCTGTGCAGAGCCAGAGCGGCTCCGGCGCCGCGACGCCCGCCCGATGCGCCGCCCGGATCAGGGCAAACTCCTCGGACCGTGAGCGGCTGACCGCCACGCCCGAGGGCGCGTCGGTGCGCAGCACGAGCGCATGGCGACCCGCCTGCGGCCCTTCCGAGAGCTCGACCTCGAGCGCCCAGTTCTCCTGGATCGCGCCGCCGGCCAGCCGCTGGCAATGCAGGATGCGGACCTGGCGCGCCCCGGCGGCCTCGGCGATGAAGCGGGCCAGCGCGGGGAGCCGCTCGGCAAGGCTCATCGCCGCTCCCAGAACCCGTCAGGGTCGTTCAGCCATTCGCGTGCGACGACCATCTTGTGCACCTCGGAGGCGCCGTCGACGAGCCGCGCTTGGCGCCCATAGCGGTACATCCATTCGAGCGGCGTGTCCTTGGAATAGCCGCGCGCGCCAAGGAGCTGAATGGCCGTGTCGATCGATTTGTGCAAGGTCTCGGAGACCTGGATCTTCGCCATCGAGACCTCGGCGCGGGCGCGACTGCCGCGGTCGAGCGCGAGCGCCGCCTTCATGGTGAGGAGGCGCCCGACCTCGATGGCCATCGCCGCCTCGCCTAGCAGCCACTGCACGCCTTCATGGTCCTTCAGGAGCTGGCCGAAATTCACCCGCTCCTCGACATAGGGCCGCGCGATCTCCAGCGCGCGGCGCGCCATGCCGAGCCAGCGCATGCAATGGGTGAGCCGGGCGGTGCCGAGGCGGATCTGCGTGACCTTCAGCCCCTCCCCCACACCCATCAGCCGGTTCTCGTCCGGGATCTCCAGCCCGTCGAACTCCAGCTCGCAATGCCCGCCATGCTCCTCCGGCCCCATGATCGGGATGCGGCGCAGGATCGACCAGCCCGGCTGGTCGCGGTCGTAGAGGAAGGCGGTGAGGCCGCGCCGCGCGTCGTCGGACGTGCGGGCGATCAAGATGAAATGCTGCGCCGCGCCCGCTCCGGTGATGAACCATTTGCGCCCCGTCACCACCCATCTGTCGCCGCGCTTCTCGGCGCGCGTGCGCATCGCGGAGGGATCGGAGCCGGCTCCCGGCATCGGCTCGGTCATGGCGAAGGCCGAGCGCACGCGGCCCTCGGCGATCGGGCGCAGCCACCGCTCCTGCTGGTCCGGCCGCGCCACCTTGGCAAGGAGGATCATGTTGCCGTCGTCGGGCGCGGCGCAGTTGAAGGCGACCGGGCCGAAGATCGAACGGCCCATCTCCTCATAGAGCACCGCCATGGCCGCGGTGTTCAGCCCCATTCCGCCGAACTCCTTCGGCAGCTGCGGCGCCCAGAGCCCCGCCGCCTTCACCTTTCGCCGCACCTGATCGAGCAGCGGCAGCGCGATGTTCTCATGCGCATCGTAGGAGGCCGGATCGCGCTCCAGCGGCATGATCTCGCGCTCCACAAAGTCGCGCACGCGCCGGCGCAGGTCATCGAGCTCGGGTGGAAGCGAGAGGTCCATGCTCATCCCTAGAAGACTGCCGACCGGCCGCCATCGACGACCACGACCGACCCGGTCATGCCGGACGACCCGGGACCGCAGAGCAGCAGCAGCGGCCCGTCCAGGTCCTGAGGCTCCAGGAAGCGGCGTTGCGGGGTCTTCTGCCGGATCTCCTCACCCTGCGGCGAGCTGAGGAAGTCGCGGTTGAGGTCTGTCACGATGTAGCCCGGCGCCAGCGCATTGACGCGGATCGAATGGCGCGCCAGCTCGACCGCCATCGACCTCGTGAGCTGGATCAGCGCGGCTTTGGAGGCTGCATAGGCCGACACCTGCGCGCGCACCCGAAATCCCAGGATGGATGCGATATTGACGATCGCTCCGGCATGGCCGAGGCGGATCATGTGCTCGGCCACCGCCCGCGACACCCGCCGCGCGCCGTTCAGGTTCGTCTCCAGCACGCGATCCCAGTCCTCCTCGGACTGGCCAAGCACCGGCCCGGTCAGAGCGATCCCCGAATTGTTGACGAGGATCGTGATCGGCCCGAGCTCGGTCTCGGCCGCGCGCACGCCCGCCTCGATGCTGGCCGGGTCGGTCACATCCATGATGACCGGGAAAGCGCGCCCATCGAAGCTCGCGATTTCCGCGGCGACCTTCTCCAGCGCATCGCCTCGGCGGGCGGCCAGCGCCACCTTCGCCCCGGCGCGCGCCAGCACCAGGGCGAAGTGCCGCCCCAGCCCGCCGGATGCGCCGGTGACGAGGGCGGCCTGGCCGCCGAGATCGAAGAGCCCGGGCACGTCGCGCCGGATCAGAGCGGCGGCATGGAGGCCTTGGCGCTCGGCCGCTCGCCCATGGTCTGGAGCCACTTGCTCAGGCCAGGTCTCTTTTCGAGCAGCGGACCGCCTTCCGGCATCAGCGAGAGAAAGAACATCACCGGATAAAGAAAGAGGTCCGCGAGCGTCACCTCGCGGCCGAGCAGGTAGGGGCCGGATATCATCGGCTCCAGCACGCCCAGCACCTTGTCGGCGCCCGGTACGGCGTTCTTCACCTTCGCCTCGTCGGCGGGACGGTTGAACAGCTTGGGCGCGACCCGCTCGATCACGATCCCGCCGATCACCGTCGGATAGCAGTAGCTCGAATGCATGCTGACGAGCTGGGTCATGCGCGCGCGGGACTTTGCGTCCGCAGGCTGCAAAGCGGGGCCGCGAAACGCCTCGTCGACATAGCGGGCGATCGCAAAGGCCTCGTAGAGCTCGAAATCGCCGTGGCGGAAGGCCGGGATCTTGCCGAAGGGCTGCCGCTTGGCGATTTCCGGATTGTCCGGCCAGCCTTCGACCAGATCGTAGGGCACGTCCTTCTCGACAAGGGCCATTCGGACCGTCCGGACATAGGTGCTGATCGGAGTGCCATAGAGCGTGACGTCGGCCATATCGGTGCCTCCTTGCAATTGGGGGCCGCCGGTGGACTTATCCGGCGGAAGGATCAAGAATGCGAGGGAGTGCCGGAACCATCGTCGGGCGCTCGGCCGTTCCAGGTCAAGCCCGCCTCTGGAGAGGGATCGGGAGATCTCATGCGCCTCGACATCTTCGCCGACGTGATCTGCCCCTGGTGCTGGATCGGCAAGCGCCGCCTCGAACGCGCCTTGAGGATGCGGCCGCAGGACGGGCTGCAGATCCGCTGGCGGGCGTTCCAGCTCAATCCCGGCATGCCGGTCGGCGGCATGGACCGGAAGGAATATCTGTCCGCCAAGTTCGGCGGCGACGGCCAGGCCACGCGCATCTATGACGTGATCCGTGCGGCCGGGGAGTCCGAAGCGCTCGAATTCAATTTCGACATGATCCAGCGGACGCCGAACACGCTCAGGGCCCACCGGCTGGTGCGCCTCGCGCAGGACCGCGGCAAGGGCAGCCCCATGATGGAGGCGCTCTTCCAGGCCTATTTCAGCCGCGGGCAGGACATCGGCGACCGCGAGGCGCTGGTCGATGCGGCGGCGCCGCTCGGTCTGTCGGCCGAGGAGGTGCGGCACCAGATCGATGGCGCGGAAGGGCTGGAGGCGGTCCAGGCCGAGGACGCGCTCGCCCGCCGGCACGGCATCAACGGGGTGCCCTGCTACATCTTCAACGGCAAGTTCGCGCTCGCCGGCGCGCACGAGCCCGAGGTGCTGTTCCAGCTCTTCGACCTCGCGCGCGTGGAAGAGGCGGGCGGAGATGGCCCCTCTCCCGCGAAGCAGGGAGAGGGCGCCCGAGCGTCCTTCGACACGCCCGCCTCCTCGTCCTGAGGTGCGAGCATCCTTCGACACGCACGGGTCCTCAGTGAGGGTCCTTGCCCTCGCGCTGCCCTCACGCGGCTCGCTCGCGCTCGCCAACCTCTCCCTGAAGGGGCCCTGAAGGGAGAGGTTTTTACGCCGCCAGTTTGGCCAATTCCTGCATCAGCCGGTGCACGCCCTCGACGCGCGCTTCGGGAGTCTCCCAGGCGCTGTGAACGACCAGCTTCTGGTCAGGGCGCACCGAGAAACGCTTGCGCTCGCGGCCGATGAAGGCGATGAGCTGCTCGGGCTTGGCGAAGCTGTTCTTGTGGAAGGAGACGACCGCGCCTTTCGGCCCGGCCTCCACCTTCTCCACGCCCGCCTCGCGGCAGAGCCGCTTGATGGCGACGATGCGCAGCAGGTTCTCGACCTCGGGCGGCAGCGGCCCGAACCGGTCGATCAGCTCGGCCGCGAACCCGTCGATCTCGGCGCGGTCGACCAGGGCCGCGATGCGCCGGTAGAGCGCGAGCCGCACCGGCAGGTCGGGCACGTAGCTCTCGGGAATGAGTACCGGCATGCCGACCGCGATCTGCGGCGTCCAGCCCTCCTCCGGCACGGCCGCTGCAGCGCCGCGCGCCTCTGCGACGGCGTCCTCGAGCATCTGCTGGTAGAGCTCGACGCCGACCTCCTTGATATGGCCGGACTGCTCGTCGCCGAGCAGGTTGCCCGCGCCGCGGATGTCGAGATCGTGACTGGCCAGCGTGAAGCCCGCGCCCAGCGTGTCGAGGCTCTGCATCACCTCCAGCCGGCGCTGCGCCACCGGATTGAGCACGCGATCGGCCGGCAGGGACAGATAGGCATAGCCGCGCAGCTTGGAGCGGCCGATGCGCCCCCGCAGCTGATAGAGCTGCGCCAGACCGAACATGTCGGCGCGGTGGATGACCATCGTGTTGGCGGTCGGGATGTCCAGCCCGGATTCGATGATGTTGGTGGAGAGCAGCAGATTGAATCTGCCCTCGTAGAAGGCGGTCATCGCCTCTTCGAGTTGCGTGGCCGCCATCTGCCCGTGCGCGATGACGAACTTGATCTCCGGCACGAGGTCGCGGAGACGATCGGCGAGCTTCGGCAGATCCTCGATGCGCGGGCAGACATAGAAGGTCTGCCCGCCGCGATAATGCTCGCGCATGATCGCCTCGCGGATCACCAATGGGTCGTAGGGCAACACGAAGGTCCGCACCGCAAGCCGGTCGACCGGCGGGGTGGCGATGAGGCTCATCTCGCGCACGCCCGAGAGCGCCATCTGCAAGGTGCGCGGGATCGGCGTCGCGGTCAGCGTCAGCACATGCACCTCGGCGCGGAGCTGCTTGAGCCGCTCCTTCTGCTTCACGCCGAAATGCTGTTCCTCGTCGACGATCATCAGGCCGAGATTGGCGAAGCTGATAGACTTGCCAAGCAGCGCATGGGTGCCGATCACGATGTCGATCTTGCCGTCGGCCGCCCCCTTTTTCGTCTCCGCCGTCTCGCGCGCCGAGACCAGGCGCGAGAGCACCCCGATCCGCACCGGCAGTCCCTTGAAGCGCTCGCTGAAGGTGCGGAAATGCTGGCGCGCGAGCAGCGTGGTCGGCGTCACGACCGCGACCTGGTGGCCGCTCATGACGGCGACGAACGCGGCGCGCAGGGCGACCTCCGTCTTGCCGAAGCCGACATCGCCGCAGATCAGCCGGTCCATCGGACGGCCGGAGGCCATGTCCTCCAGCACGTCGGCGATGGCGCGGAGCTGGTCGTCCGTCTCCGGATAAGGAAAGCGCGCGCAGAACTCGTCGAATGCGCCGGCGGGCGGCTCCATAGCGATGCCGGGCTTCAGCTGACGCTCGGCGGCGAGCTTGATCAGCTCCTGCGCGATCTGGCGGATGCGCTGCTTGATGCGGGCGCGGCGGGCCTGCCAGCCGGTGCCGCCGAGCCGGTCGAGCGGGACCCCCACATCCTCCGACCCGAAGCGGGTCAGGACATCGAGGTTCTCCACGGGCACAAACAGCTTGTCGTTGCCTTCATAGATCAGGCGCAGGCAGTCATGCGGCGCGCCGCCGACATCCAGGGTCGCGAGCCCGTCATAGCGGCCGATGCCGTGCTCGACATGGACCACGAGATCGCCCTCGCTGAGGGTCGAAAGCTCGGCGAGGAAGCGGTCGGCGCGGCGCTTCTTGCGCTGCGGGCGGGCGAGCCGCTCGCCGAGGATGTCCTGCTCGCTATGGACGATCGCCGAGCCATGCTCGAACCCATGCTCCAGCGGCAGGACCGCGAGCGCGACGGCGCCTTTGGGCAAGGTCTCCAGCTCCGCCCAGGCACCGATGCGCTGCTGGCGGGCGAGGCCATGCTCGGCCAGCAAGTGCGCCAGCCGGTCCAGCGAGCCCGCGCTGTAGCCGGCGACCAGCACCTGACGCCCCTGCCCCTGCTCGGCGCCGATGCGGTCGCGCACCGCCTCGAACAGGTTGGCGCCGGGCTGCGTGCGGATCTCGGCGAAGTCGCGCGCCCGCCGGCCGCCCGCATCCAGCGTCTGTTCCTCGCCTTGGATTTCGGAGGCGGCGAAGGGAGAGAAGGTGCCTCCGGAGCGCCCGCGCAGATGGCCCTGCCATTCCGCTTCGGTCAGATAGAGCCGGTCCAATCGACCCGCGCCAGCCGCGCCGCGTCGGCCTGGTCGTCCAGCGTCACCGCAGCGCCGGGCAGATAATCGAACAGCGTCTCCAGCCGCGGATGGAAGAGCGGCAGCCAATGCTCCATGCCCGCATAAAGCCGCCCGGCGCTGATCGCCTCATAGAGCGGGTCGTCGCGCGTGACCGCCCCGAACAGCTCGCGATAGCCGGTGCGGAAGCGCTCCACGGCGGCGGGGTCGAGCAGCACCTCGGTGACGGGCTTCAAGGCGATGGCGTGGGCATGCTCGCCGCTGCGCTGCGTCAGCGGGTCGAAGCGGCGAATGGCCTCGATCTCGTCCCCGAAGAAGTCGAGGCGGAGCGGCTCCTCCGCGCCCGGCGGGAACAGGTCGAGGATGCCGCCGCGCACGGCGAACTCGCCCGGCTCGTCGACGATGTCGGTGCGGGTGTAGCCGTTGGCGTTCAGGTAAGCGACCAGCTCAGCCTGATCCAGCCGCGCGCCCGCTTTGGCCTCCAGCACCCGCCCGGCGAAAGCGTCGCACGCGGGGACGCGCTGCAGGATCGCGTTGACGGTGGTGATGACCAGGCGCGGCGCCCCCTTGGGCGCGGCGGCGAGCTGGGTCAGCGCATCGATGCGACGCGCGGAAATCTCGCGGTTGGGCGACACCCGGTCATAGGGTAGGCAGTCCCAGGCCGGGAAGGTGAGGATGTCCAGCCCAGGCGCGAAGAACGCGGCGAGCTCGGCCAGCTCGGCCATGCGCGCATCGTCGCGCGCGACATGCAGCACCGTGCCGGCGAGCGCGCGCTGCGCCAGCACCAAGGCGTCCACTCCCTCCGGCGCGCCGGCGATGAGGACGCGGCCGGCGGCGGTCTTGCTCAATACATCGTTCACAGCGTCTTGGGCCGGCCGATATAGGTTCGCAGCAACGCCATGACATCGTGGTCGTGTTCGGGCGGAATCGGCTCCCGCCCCGTCAGCCAGGCGTAGAGTTCGGGGTCGCTGTTCTCCAACAAGCGCTCGAAGCGGTCAAGCTGAGCCTCGTCGAGCGCGGCGAGATGCGAATCGGCAAAGCCCCCGAACAGGAGGTCGGTCTCTCTGGTCCCCCGGTGCCAAGCGCGGAATCTCAGCCGCTTCCTGCGGATTTCGCTGCTTTCTGCGCCCATTCCCGCTATCTCGCCCGAGCGGCTTAAGATATAGGTCGCCCGCGATCCAAAGGGGACCCTTCCGCCTTGCGCCCGCCGATCCTTTATCCGCTGTTCGCGCCGGTGACCAGCCTCCCCGGGATCGGGCCGCGCATCGGCAAGCTGATCGAGAAGCTGGCCGGCCCGATCCTGGTCGACCTGCTCTGGCACCTGCCCAGCGGGATCGTGGACCGCAGCTACCGGCCGAAGCTCGCCGAAGCGGAGGTCGGCCGCATCGCCACCCTGACCGTCCTCATTGAGAAGCATGTGCCCGGCGGCACGCCGCGCCTGCCCTATCGAATCCGCTGCCGCGACGAGACCGGCGCCCTGGAGCTGATCTACTTCCATGTGCAGGGCGACTACCTGAAGCGCCTCCTGCCCGTGGGCGAGGTCCGCGTCGTCAGCGGCCGGGTGGACAAGTTCCAGGGCGCCCTGCAGATGGCGCATCCCGACTACGCCCTTCCGCCCGAGCAGGCGGCCAACCTGCCCCCGGTTGAGCCGGTCTATCCCTTGGCCTCCGGCATCCAGCCCAAGGTGCTGGCCAAAGCGATCCAGGCGGCGCTCTCCCGCGCCCCCGAGCTGCCGGAATGGATCGACCCCGCGCTGATGCAGCGCGAAGCATGGCCCGGCTGGAAGGCGGCGCTCGCGGCCGCGCATGCGCCACGCTCGGAAGCCGATCTATCGCCGACCACGAGCGCGCGCCGCCGGCTCGCCTATGACGAGCTGCTGGCTAACCAGCTCGCCGTCGCGCTCGTGCGCATGAAGCAGCGTAAGCTGCCCGGACGGGCGCTGCAGGGCGACGGCCGGCTGCGCGGCAAGGCGCTGGCCGCCCTGCCCTTCGACCTGACCCGCAGCCAGGAGACGGCGATCGGCGAGGTGCTGGCCGACATGTCCGGCGCGGACCGCATGCTGCGCCTCCTGCAGGGCGATGTCGGCAGCGGCAAGACCCTGGTCGCGCTCATGGCCATGCTCAACGCGGTCGAGGCCGGCGCGCAGGCGGCGATCATGGCGCCGACCGAGATCCTGGCGCGTCAGCACCACGCCACGATCGAGCCGCTCGCGCGCGCGGCGGGCGTGCCGCTGGCCCTCCTCACCGGTCGCGAGCGCGGCAGGGCGCGCGAGGAGATCCTGTCCGGCCTGGCGGACGGGTCGGTCCCGCTCGTCGTCGGCACCCATTCCCTCGTCCAGGAGGCGGTCGCGTTCCAAGATCTCGGCCTCGCCGTCATCGACGAGCAGCATCGGTTCGGAGTGGAGCAGCGGCTGGAGCTCGCGCGCAAGGGCAAGGGCGCGCACACGCTGGTCATGACGGCGACGCCCATCCCGCGCACCCTGATGCTGACCGCCTATGGCGATCTCGACGTCTCGCGCCTGACCGAGAAGCCTGCCGGCCGCAAGCCGGTGGACACGCGCGTGCTCCCAGCGGACCGGTTGGAGGAGGTCGTCTCCGCCGTGCGCCGCGCGGTCGCCAAGGGCGCCAAGGTGTTCTGGGTCTGCCCGCTGGTCGAGGAATCCGAAGCGCTGGATGTCGCCGCGGCCGAGGAGCGGCACCGGCATCTGGCCGAGCTCTTCGGCGGGCGCGTCGGACTGGTCCATGGCCGCATGAAAGGGGCGGACAAGGACCGGGTCATGGCCGGCTTCGCCGGGGACGATCTCGACATCCTGGTGGCGACGACCGTGATCGAGGTCGGCGTCGACGTGCCGGACGCCACCGTGATGGTGATCGAGCATGCCGAGCGGTTCGGCCTCGCTCAGCTCCATCAGCTGCGCGGGCGGATCGGGCGCGGCGACAAGCCGGCGACCTGCCTCCTGGTCTATCAAGGCCCGCTCGGCGAGACGGCCAAGGCGCGCCTGAAGATCCTGCGCGAGACGGAGGACGGATTCCGCATTGCCGAGGAGGACCTGCGCCTGCGCGGAGCGGGCGAGCTCCTCGGGACCAAGCAGAGCGGCCTGCCAGAGTTCCGCCTGGCCAACCTCGCCGAACATGCCGATCTGCTGCAGACCGCGCGCGACGACGCACGCCTCTTGCTGGAGCGCGATCCGGACCTGACCGGAGAGCGGGCCGCGGCAATCAGAATATTG
>JAREAF010000178.1 GCA_029240475.1 Rhodospirillales bacterium
ACTCGGCCATTCCCATCCTCCAAACAAACCAGCGCGTTGACTAATATCAATCAGTTAGATGCGCGGGCGAAAATATTCGCCACGAGTTCGCGACCGATGGCAAGAGGTTGCAAATAACGCTCGTTCGCAATTGACATTTGTCAACTGAGAGCACGCTGTTCCAGGGGACGGAACAGCTCCGATCCGGAAAGGAAACCTACTTTCGTATTACAACGACTGCAGGGAAGTCCGGTCGCAGGCGCGGCGAAGTGCAGCGGGAAAAATTCGATCGACGCCGTTCGCGTCGCGCCTGAGCGGGATCAGAACCCGCTCAGCGCGTCGATGGTGCGCAAGATGGCCGGGCCCAGCAGCACGACGAACAGCGGCGGCAGGATGAAAATGATCATCGGCACCGTCAGCATGGCCGGGAGGCGGGCGGCCTTTTCCTCGGCCTTCAGCATCCGCTCTTCGCGGAACTCGGCGGACAGCACGCGCAGCGCCTGCGCGATGGGCGTGCCGTATTTGTCGGCCTGCAGCAGGTTGTTGACCATGCCCCGGATCCCGGGAATGTTCGTGCGCAGGTCGAGATTGCGCAGGGCCTGGCGGCGGTCTGGAAGGAAGCCCAGCTCAAGGGCGGCCAATGCCAACTCGTCGGCCAGCGACGCGCAGGCTTCTCCGAATTCCTCCGAGACGCGCTTCAGGGTGGCGTCCAGGCTCAGGCCGGCCTCCGCGCAAATCACCATCAGATCGAGGGCATCGGGCAAGGCCTTGCGCATCGCGTGCCGGCGCTTGTCGGTCGTGTTCTTCAAATAGATATCCGGCAGCATGTAGCCCAAGCCGAGCGCGCCCACGCAGGACAGCGCGCGCACCGGGCCGCTCAGGCTGTACAGCCCGAAACCGTAGAAAAGCACGACCGCGCCCAGCCCCAGCGCGATGGGCAGCACGATCTTGGCGAACTGATAGGCGACGATCGCGTCCTTGTTCCGGAAGCCGGCCTGCGCCAGGGTGCGGGCGAGGCGGTCCGCCTGCTGCGTGCGGCGCACGCTGATACGGCCGACCACCTGCTTCATGAACCCGATCGAGACCTGGCGCGAGCTGGTGCGCTTGCGCACCCCGGCCAGCCCGGCTCTCAGCTGCTCGCGGCTGGCGGCGAGCTCGCGAGCGCGGCGCGCGCCCGGATTGTGGTCCACCAGCCCGTACCAGGCGCCGACGGTGGCCATCAGCGCCGAAATCCCGGCCATGCCGATGATCAGGTCGTCGCTGCCCAGCCCGGGAAAGAGGTCGGCGATGTTCATATCTCGAACCGCACCATTTTGGCCATCACGCCGGCGCCGATCATGAAGCTGAGCAGGCCGAAGCCGACCATGACCAGGCCTCGATCGTCGGTGAAGAGCTGGATGGCGTAATCGTAGTTCACGGCAAGGATCAGGCCCTCCATCAGGAAGGGCAGTGAGCCGATGATGTAGGCGCTCGCCTTAGCCTCGGAGGAGAAGGCCTTGATCTTCAGCTTCATCTGTCGGCGGCGGCGGAGCACGTCGCTGAGATTCCCGAGCGTCTCGGCCAAGTTGCCGCCCGTCTCCTGCTGGATGCCGAGCGCGATGGTGAAGAAGCGGAACTCCGGTATGCCGAGCCGCTTGGCGCAGGCCTCGAGCGAGTCGGGCAGGCTCTTGCCGAACTTGATGTTGTCGCTGATGCGGCCGAACTCGACCGCCACGGGCCCGCCGAGCTCGGTTGAGACGGTCTTGATGGATTCGGTGACCGGCAGTCCCGACTTCAGGCCGCGGACGATGAGGTCGATCCCCTCGGGGAAGGATTCCAGGAACTTCTTGATGCGGCGCTTGGAGAGGAAGACCACGAACCCATGCGGCACGGCGAGGGCTGCGCAAAAGCCCTTGAGCAAGACGGCGATGGTCGGCAGAACCGGATTGAGCAGCCCGACCAGTATGAAGACGAGCCCGACCAGCGCCGAACCCATCAGGTAGACGCCCAGGCTGATGTTGTATCCGGTGCGCTCCAGCCTGGCGCGCAGGTTCTCCGGATTCGGCAGCACCCGCTTGATGAAGGAGTCGAGCGCGCCGATGCCGCTGTCCTTCGTGCTCCGCTTGAGGGACAGGGCGGATTTGGAGGATGCGCCGTCGAAGCCCGGCGCCTGCTGCACCCGGCTGATGCGGCGGGCCCGGATCGCGGCGCGGCGGGACTGGTGGGCCGCGAAGTAGATCAGGAAGAAGAACGCGGGGACAGACAGGCTGATCAGCAGCAGTCCAGGTCCGGTCGCTACGAACTCGGCCAGGGTCATACCATCGCCTCGAGCAGGGGTCGATCAAGGCCGAAATAAGCCGCCTTCGGCGTGAAGTGCGGCCTCAGGCCCGAGCAGCGGAAGTTGCCGCGCAGCTTGCCGTCGGCATCCTCGCCCTCGAATTCATAGACGAAGAGGTCCTGGGTGGTGATGACGTCGCCTTCCATGCCGACGACCTCCATCACATGGGTGACGCGGCGCATGCCGTCGCGCATGCGGCTCACCTGCACGATGATGTCGAGCGCGGCGGCGATCTGCGTGCGCACCGCCTTGGAGGGCAGGTTGATGCCGGCCATGCCGACCATGTTCTCGAGGCGGGTCAGCGCCTCGCGCGGCTTGTTGGCGTGAATCGTGGAGAGCGAGCCCTCGTGGCCGGTGTTCATCGCCTGCAGCATGTCCACCGCTTCCGATCCGCGCACCTCGCCCATGATGATGCGGTCGGGGCGCATGCGCAGCGAGTTCTTGACCAGGTCGCGCATGGTGATCTCGCCCGAGCCTTCCAAGCTCGGCGGACGCGTCTCCAGGCGCACCACATGCGGCTGCTGCAGCTGCAGCTCCGCCGCGTCCTCGATCGTCACGATCCGGTCGCCGGGGTCGATCATCTGCGACATGGCGTTCAGCAGGGTCGTCTTGCCCGAGCCCGTGCCGCCGGAGATCAGGATGTTGAGACGCGAGCGGGCGGCGATCTTCAGGACGGTCGCCATGTGCGGCGAGATGTTGCCCTGGCGCGCCATGATGTCGAGCGTGATGTTCTTCTTGGAGAATTTGCGGATCGAGATCGACGGGCCGTCGATCGCCAGCGGCGGCACGATGATGTTGACGCGGCTGCCGTCCAGAAGGCGCGCGTCGCAAAGCGGCTGCGATTCGTCGATGCGCCGGCCGACCTGGCTGACGATGCGGTTGGCGATGTTCATGACGTGCGCGTCGTTGCGGAAGCGCACGTCGGTCAGCACCAGCTTGCCCTTGCGCTCGACATAGACCTTGTTGGCGCCGTTGACCATGATGTCGGTCACGGTCTCGTCGGCGAGCAGGGGCTCGAGCGGGCCAAGCCCGAGCATGTCGTTGAGCAACAGCTCGACCAGCCCCTGCTGCTCCTTCAGATTCAGGCGCAGCTTCAGCTCAGCCAGGATTTCCGCGACCAGCTCGGCCAGCTGATGGGACAGATCCTCCCGGGAGAGCTGGGCGGCGGCCGCCATGTCCATCCGATCGAGGATGATCGGCTGGATCTTGGACTTGGCCTCCTCGATGCTCTCGCGGCTGGCGGAAGACAGCATCTCGCCCGGCTTTGACCCGGGGTTATGCGTGCCCAGAGCCGCGGACAGCTGGTCACGAACGGCCGGAGCGCCGATCGGCCGTTCCGGCATCTGGACGGTGCCGACGAGCTCGGCGATCAGCTGCCGCCGGTCGGGCATGGACAGCTCCCAGCCATGCCGCTCGGCTTCGGCATTCACCAGCTCGCCGATCTTCATATAGAGCTGCGGACGCGAGAGCGGCGCGCCCTTGTTCTTGGTGGCGTCCTCAACCAGCGACTTCAGCTGTTCGGTCAGCTGCGACACGTCGGGCTGCCGGTCGCGCCCGTTCCCGGTCGGCCGTTGCAGGCGGACGATGCGATCCTCCGCCGGTCGGTTGAGGCTCTCGGGCATGCTCACTTTTTCTTCTTCAGCAGGTTGAGGAAGGGCAGGGCGGGTTTCTGCTGCGCCGGCTTCGGCTGATCGGCGCCCTCCAGCCTGCGCACGAGCTGTCGCAGCCCGGCGACGAACTTGCTGGTCTTGGCAACCACCGGCAGCGGCTTGCCCCGGTTCACCGACACCGCTAGAGCCTTGGAGTCCTCCGGCAGCACGAGGTCGACCTTGCGCCCGAGCGCCTTCTCGAACTCCGTCTTGCTGAGGCCGTTCTCGGTGCGGCCCGCCCGGTTCGCCGCCACGATCAGCTTGGCCTGGGGCGCTGCGCGCTCCAGCATCGCGATCAGCCGGATGCAGTCGCGAAGGCCCGCCAGCGTCACGTCCGTGACCACCACGATCTGGCTGGTCATCTGCAGCAGGCGCGTCCGGCCGATGCTGCCGGTGCGCGGCAGGTCGACGAACACGAACTGACTGGAGCGGTTGATCTCGCCCAGCAGCAGGTCGAGCGCGGAGGGATCGAAACGGACCTCTCCGTCAACGGCCTCTTCGGCGGCGAGGACGGTGAGCCGGTCGCTCAGCTTGGCCGCGGCGCTGCTGAGGAAGAGGCTGTCGATGCGGCTCGGATTCTCGAGCGCCTCGCGCAGGCCGCGTGTCGGCTCGATGTCGAGCGCGAGAGCCACCGTGCCGAACTGGAGATCGAGATCGAGGAGCGTGGTCTGCCGCTTCTGCTCCTGCGCAGCGATCCAGGCGCAGTTGGCCGCGATGGTCGAGGCGCCCACGCCGCCGCGCGTGCCGATCACGGCGATGACGTTGGCGGGCGTCTTCTCGGTCGCCGCGGGCTCGGCTGGCTGCGGCGTGTTGCGCTCGCGCGAGATGGCGTCGGTGAGCGCCTTATCCGAGACCGGCTTCACCAGGTAGTCGCTGACGCCGCCGTCGATGAGCTCGCGATAGAGGCCGATATCGTTCACCGCGCCGATCGCGATCACCTTCGTGTTCTCGGCGAAGGCGGCGGTGATGGTCAGCATGGTCGAGAGCGGCTTGCCGGTATCGCTCACATCGACGATCAGGATCTCCGGCATCGGGGCTTCGGAGAGGTACTCCATCGCCTCGCGGCTGCCGCCCTCGGAGACCGACGCGTCCTTGCCCAGCGCTTGGCAGGCCTGCTCGACCACGCGCCGGGTTTCCTCGTCGGCAATGAAGGCCGCGCAATCCACCGCCCGGAAGGCCTGCCCGGCTTCATCCGAGCCGGACAGATTCATCAAACGCGCTGCAGAACTCATTGGGTGCCTCCTGCGCTCCCTGAACCGACCGCCAGCGGGATCACCGAGAGAGTGGAGGAGGATTCGCCTTCCCCGTCGCCCTCGGAGCCCGTGCGGTATTTTTGGATGGCCAGCGCGGACCGCTCGGCATCGGCGGGGGCCAGCGGGCGCCCGCGCACGAGGTCGTTCGGGTCGGCGACCATCAGCCCCAGATTGATCTCGTTCGCGCAGCCGATATTGAGATTGGGCCGGCCGAATCGGTCATACTCGGAGACCGGCTCGTTGTAGCCGGGGCAGTCCGGATTGACGGCGGTCGCACGGGAGGCGATCAGGCGGATCTGGTCCGGCCCCATCACGCCCGGCGCGGCCGGCGGCGCCATCGACACCGAGAGTCCCCGCTCCTCCAGGACGTCGCGGAGGGCATTCAGGCGCTGGACGATGCGATCGGTGTCGGCGGCTCCGGCCGAGGGCGCTTCGAGCGTCACCCGCCCGCCGGACCCCACATCCTGCGCGGCGAGAAAGCCGGTGATCGCCCCTGCCTCGGCCTGGCTGAGCCGGGTTGCGCCCGGCGCGAAATTGACCGCATGCACGACCGGGGCATCACGCACCTCGAGGCGAGGCGGCGGCTCCATCTGCCGCCACTCGGCATAGCCGACCAGGCCCGGATCGGTGTTCGAGCAGCCCGCCACGAGCGCGATCGCAGCGACGCCTGCGGAGCGGCGGAGAAGTTGGACGGCGCGGTTCATCGCTATGGCTCCTTCTGCTTACTCGACGACGAACCCGCCGGCGCCGGCGAGGCCCGGTGCGGGGCTGATGGTGGTCGGCTGCCGCGCGGCGGCGCTTGCGCTTTCCTGCGCCGCCCGGCGTCCTTGCGGCCCGATCACGGCATCGGTCGGCAGGGCGACGGCGGCCGGGTCGTCGATCGGCTTGACGATGTAGGGCGTCACGATGATGACCAGCTCCGTCTCCTGCCGGCTGAACCGGTCGGACTTGACGAGGTCGCCGAGGATCGGCATGTCGCCGAGGCCGGGCACACGCGAATGGTCGAAGCTGCTGTTGTTCTGCAGCAGCCCGGCGATCGCGAATCTCTGGCCGCTGGCGAGCTCGACCGTGGTCTCCGCCCGCCGCGTGGTGAGGGAGGGGACCTGGATCTCCTCGATCCGGACCGCGCCCTCGTTCGAGAGCTGGCTGACCTCCGGATTGACCTTCATGCTGATGCGGTT
>JAREAF010000179.1 GCA_029240475.1 Rhodospirillales bacterium
GTTCCGACTTGCGCGAGGACAGTTGAGCAGATCAGGACCGCCCCGATCACGAGCCCGGCCGAAAGCTGAAGCCGCTTCATGGCTGTCCCTCCGCTAAGCGAACCAGAACGGTAGGCCTAGGTTCCCGGCAGGAGCTCGCGTGTGCTCTCAACTGCCGCGGACCTCGCCGATAGTTTCCCGAGGGCGGTCCGGCGACATTGCCGTGGCCTAGCTCTCTGGGCGTTGTCGGCCGGCAACATGCGCGCCGGTTTTCTTTCGGTTCGCCTTGCCGGCGTGGGCCTTCAGGTGAGACCATCCGCTCTCATTTTCCAGACGATCTGAGCCATGCTCGCACGCTGGCCCGCATCGAGGGCGATCGTTCGCGGTACGCCTGCATTTACGCGAATTCGTACATGGGAGGGCTCGATGAGCGGCACGTCGTTACGCGACTTCGTCTCGCGCGCGGTGGAGCACAAGCGCATTCGCTTCGGCGACCTGCGTCGGCTGCAGCGCGACATCCTTCCGGCCAGGATCACGGGCCTCGAGCAGGCCGAGGTCCTGATCGCGCTGGACAGTTCCGTGGACAGGACCGACCGCGAGTGGCGACGCTATCTAGTCTCGACGATTCGCGATTTTGTGATCTGGGGTTCGACACCTGTAGGCCGGATTGACGGCAGCAAGGCAGCGTGGCTCACGCATGCGCTCCTCAATAGCTCACCCAAGACAGCGCGCGCGATTTGGCGCGAGGTGATCAAGGAGGCGCCTCAGATGGACGAGAATGTCCACACCCGGAGCAGACAGCGCGGGACCGCTCCCACTTACGAACGGAGCTCTTCCGGGGCGGCTTTATCGTCGCGCCGCGCTCGGCCTTGAGGCTCGCCCTCGCCATAGTTTCGAGGTCCGGCCTGAGCGCCGCGGGCGGGTCACGAAGGCGGCAGGAGCTCGCCGCTGAACCGTCCTAGCTCCCGTCCGGCCGCTGCTCCCAATGGAATCATGCTGCATGTCCCATTCGCCACGAGCCCGATCGCCGGAGAAGCGCCGGTTGCCGACGATTTTTATCGTTACTGCTGAGTCACCATTGACGGGTGTGGCGGGCAATGATGCACAAGGCCCATGAAGGACCCCATCATCAAAACGCTGCCGATCGCACTCCTGCTGTTCGCGCTGCTCATCAACCTGCTTTGGATTGCTGGACTTGGCTGGATTGCAGTCCAGCTCCCTGGACTATCTCATTTAAGTTCTGTTCGATAGACGGCTATCCAGGCCGGCTCGCGCCGCTTCTCCTCGTCGTGTCGTCTTGAGCTTCACGCCGGGCTCGTGGCCGGCGATGAACTCGACGCCGCCGTGCTCAAGAGCCTCCCGGATCATAGCTGTGTGGTAAGTCGTGATCGGTGGCTCGCCCTTGACGCATTCGGCCCGGTGCACCGTAGCGGTGGGCATCTTGGCCCTCTGAGCCAGCTTGCTCGGGGCCCATCCGAGCAGCTCTCGCGCGGCCCTAATCTGAGCGCCTGTGATCACCCGTCCTTCCCCTCGTCGTGTTTCGCGATGAGCTTCGGCGTGAAAAAGCTCCTTGTCGAGTTCGAGCTGTTGAGTCAGCCGCTCGATTTTCGTTTACGCGCCGCTGACGATCAGCCGGCTGAACTTCAAAAGACCCCACTACCGGCTCGACAGCTCCTTGGCGCCGCGCGAGAGTTCAGGCGGGCGAGTCGGGGGTGGGTGGTGTCAGAACAACAAGAGAGCGCAGCCAGTCGGATGGCGCTGACAAGAGCCTGGCGTGCAGCTGGTGTCCGCCTTCTGCAGGAGGGCTACAGCTCGGCGGAAGTCACCGAGACTATGCTGTCCGTCGCCCTCGCGAGTTGGTCAGGCCTTCGGGACGACAAGGATGCCGCCCGCCAGCTTCGGACCATTGCCGATCAGCTAGAGAATGGGGCGGAAGGGCACGCCATTGAAGCCCCCTCGAGCCGAGCCGCATAGCGGGGCGGTGCAGGGCGAAATCGAAAGGCCCCAGGGGACGCAGCCGACTGACGGGCCTTCGCCAACGGGGAGAGTGCCTCCGGGTTCGATGGCCTGTGCTCAGGCACCTTGCTCCGGCGGGTGTGAGATGCGAGCCTACCCTTAAGGCCCGCACCAGAGGCCCGATGAGGAGCGTCATGGCGAGTTGGACGGAGAAGCGTGTGGAGCGGCTGAAGCTGTTCCACAAGGAGGGGTTTTCGGCGACGCTCATTGCGAGAAAGCTTGGGCCATCGTTCACCAAAGGCATGGTGGCCGGGAAAATCCACCGGCTCGGGCTAACGGTGAAGCCAATGAAGAAGGGTTCGGCTCTTCTGCGGAAAGCTGCACCCGGTCACACTGCTCCGCCAATCAGCAAGGCTCAGCCGAGGAAGCCCATCCCAGCGCCGGCTCACCCGATCCTTGTCTCACGACCAACAGTGCGCTCGTCCCTGCCGCTCCGGCCCATGGAACCGATCAACGGTCTTCAGATCTTCGACCTTCGCGAGACGCATTGCCGCTGGCCACTCGGCCATGACAGACCAGCGAAGTTCTTCTGTGGGGCGCCCACCATCGCGGCGAAGTCGTGGTGCGAACACCATTACCGGCTTGCCTACGGGCATCGACCTACGCATCAGAACCCGGAGGTCGGAAAGTCACCGGGGCAGATGCTGTTGCAAGCCCTCCAGAAACGCTCCAAGTCGCGTCAAGGTGACACCGTTCAGCGCTCCACCTAGCCTGGCCGACCTATCGCAGTGGCCATCGTGAGCCGCGAGGATGAAGAAGCCGAGCGGTGGCTCTGGACGAATAACGCGCTCAAGCGCCCGAAGGGCTGGCGCAAGCGCGCAGGCTACCGCGCGAGCTGGTTAGAAACCCGGGGTGCTGCCGACGAGTACTGGAACAGGTGGCTCGCTGCCGCCGCGCTGCGGCCAGACTTGCAAGCCCTCGCGCAGGCCAGCCTCAAGGCTGATCGGAGCACACCGAAGAAGCCTGCCCGGAAGAGGGCGGTTCGTAAGCGGGGCAACAGCTTGACGTAGCTCTCGTACGACCGAGCTGGCGCTCGTCAACGCGGGCGAATTAACCATTTGGGAACCATACAGGTGACGCAGACACATGCAGAGTGAGACATTGCACGCGCCGAGTAAACGCCGATCGGCATAGCCAAAGTCGGGCGCCTCAGGAACAAGCCACAAAGCTGTGGAGTTGAGTCGCGACTCGCGTCGGTGGTCTCGGTTGGCGGGTTGAGGAGAGTGTTATGGCTGCCCGTGCGAACTGGAAGGGTTATCTTCGTCTGTCGCTCGTTTCCTGTCCCATCGCGCTCTATCCCGCGACCAGCGAGAGCGAGAAGGTCCGCTTCAATCAGCTCAACAAGAACACCGGTAATCGCATCCGCTATAGCAAGGTCGACGCAGAAACCGGCGAGGAAGTTGATAGCGAAGACATCATCAAGGGCTATCAAGTCTCGAAGGGCCAATTCGTCGAAATCACCGATGAGGACCTCGAGGCAGTCGCGGTCGAGTCAAGCCGCACCATCGACATCGACCAGTTCGTGCCGCGTGAGGAGATCGACGACCTCTACAACATCCGGCCCTACTTCATCGCCCCCGAGGGCAAGATCGGCGCCGAAGCCTTCGTTACGATCCGCGAAGCGATTGCCGCGACGGGGCAAGTCGCCATCGGTCGATTGGTCCTGACCACCCGCGAGCACATGATTGCGCTGGAGCCTAGGGGCAAGGGGCTCATGGGCACGCTCCTGCGCTACCCCTACGAGGTTCGGGACGAGGCGCACTACTTCGACGACATTCCGAACATCAAGATCGAAAAGGAGATGCTCGACCTCGCCAAGCACATCGTGAAGAGCAAGTCGGGTCACTTCGAGCCCGACAAGTTTGAGGACCGCTATGAGACTGCGCTTCGCGAGGTGATCAACAAGAAGGCCAAGGGCGAAAGGATCGAGGCGAGACAGCCTGAGCGGCCGTCGAACGTCATCAATCTGATGGATGCGCTGAAGCAGAGCATTGCGGCTGAACGCGGCGAGAAGGCCCCGGCCGCAAAGCCAGCCACCAAGAAAGCCTCAAAAGCATCGAAGACGAAGAAGCCTGTGTCTTCGAAGTCCGCGAAGAAGCGGCGTAAGGCGGCCTAGCGGGGTTAGGCCCGTCCACCCTGGATCACCCGGAGCTGCGGACGGAACCGCACTACGACATCTGTGGGGGGCGCCGCGCTGTCGTTCAGCATGGCGACGGCTGCACGCATTTCGATAAGCATCAGGTGCGGTGACAGGCAGCTCCCGGCCGAACGTCGGCACTGGTCGGCGGCAGCCGCGAGCGCGCCCACTTTGGCGCCTTCGTCCCGAACTGTCTTGTCAAGTTCGTCTCTAACCGCCTCATAAAATTGCGACGCCAGGAGTTGGAGGCGCACGGCGCACGCGCCGCCGATGGCGACCTCGTGCGCCATCCGAGCGACCACGTCGGATCCAAGTTTCGACAGCAATGGTGAAACGCTTTGCATAACCCGAGAAGTAGCCAGAGAACCTCAACGATTCGCTAGCTCTCAACGCTCAGGCGCGACGTTTGGACTCACATCGCTGTGGATAGGGCTGGACCGTCGGATCGCGCTCGCTCAGGTGCGGCGAACGCGCTCACGCCACCTTCAAGTTCGTCGCTGACTCCTTGCCGCTTTTTCGGTCAGCCTCAACTTCATATGAGACCTTCATGCCTTCAGGCAGGCCACGCATCCCGGATCGCTCCACTGCGCTGATGTGGACGAACACGTCCTTGCCGCCCTGATCGGGCTGAATGAAGCCGTAGCCCTTCGTCTCGTTGAACCATTTGACCGTTCCAGTGGGCATTGCGATTAGCCTTTGTTCGAGAGCGCGTTTGCTCCGCGCGCCGGGAACCTACGGCCAGGGAAGACGCCTCACAAGCAGCGTTGTTGGTCGGCTGCAATAAAGAGCACCGTCTCTGGCGCGGCAGGGCTCGAACCTGCACCCCTTAGCTCCGAATGCTGATGCTCTATCCGTTGAGCTACGCGCCCTCTCAACAAGGCCGTTCGGCGCCGGGTGTGCTACGCGATTTCTGATCCCGCGGGCAGCCAAACGAATGACAGCATGGCGCGCCGGCTCATGCCCTTGTTCTTCGACATGACGCTACTCCGCACTGGCGCGACTCGAACGCGGTCGAGCGGCTTCGGTTGCCTCAGATGAGCCGCTGGTATGCAGGGTGGGTTCAGCACCTTCACCGACCGCCACCGGTCGGAGCGATAGCGGCCCTCGACCCTTCGCGACGATACCCTCAATGCCCAGCGCGCAGGCAGAAGGCGATTCGGGTTCGAACCGGCCCGGAAGTCACCCATTTGGGCGCCGCAGTTTTGTGCCCTGTTCAATCAGCTCGGCTACCGCCCGTCCGAACCGTACCGCAGTTTCCGTCTCAGGGCGTCTAACCAAGCCGTCTAAATACAACGCCATAAGCGTCGGGCTCAGAGCGTAACGCGATAACGTTAGCGCCTCGCTCTGGATCATCCTCTCGGCTGCCGATTGCAGCTCTCGGACATAGGCGGCGCGCTCAGCCTCGCTGGACTCAAGAAACCCGTCCAGCCCGCCGAACCTGCCCCGCATAGCCTCCCACAAGAGCGCTAACCCGCGCGCGACGGCCACCCGTTGCTCAGTATCAAGATCCCCGATTTCGGCTAACAGGCGCCCTGCGGGGGCGTCCTCCTCCGCGCTAGAGCTGGCGCGTCGCTTGAACAGCGCGGACAGGCGCAAGGGAAAGCCTCCTCGGGAGCCCTCGGCTCTTCAACGTTCAATGCTTCCTAAGCGCCGCGACTGTCCTGCAGTGTGACGGTGCAGCGCAAGCTGTCCTTAACCGTCGGGACACCACGACCGAGGGCTTGCCTTGCAGCGCCCATCGGAATTGCAGAGCCTTGTCGGCGTCATGTTGACCAGGAGGAAACCATGAGCGGACCAGGTGGCGTTGCAGGTGATCAGCTCCGCGCTTCGTCGAGCGCATCGAGAAGGTCGAGGAGGAGATCAAGGCACTCACCGAGGACAAGAAGGACATCTTCGCCGAGGCAAAGGGGCAGGGCTTCGACGTGAAGATCCTCCGCGAGGTAGTCCGGATTAGGAAGCAGGATCAGAAGGAACTCGATGAGCACGCCTCGCTGCTCGACGTGTACCTTCACGCGCTCTCGACCGCACCGCCGCCGCTCGCCAAAGCGGCTTGAGCGGGCAGGGCGGCTTCGGCCCCCTTTTCTTTGAGGCTGGACAGCCTGCCGGACAGGCGTAAGCTTCGACCTGCAAGGCCCTTCCTGAGACCCCTTGCCGTTCTGCAAAGAACGCGGCCCCGTCGGTTCTCAGGCTGGCGGGGCCTTTCGTTGTGCCTGCCATCGCCCTACCGCCCCGCCGCC
>JAREAF010000652.1 GCA_029240475.1 Rhodospirillales bacterium
GAGCTATGGGAACGCATCAGGCGCCCAGGGGTCGATCCGGAGCGCTCCGACATGCGCGCCGAGTTCCACGCTCGCCTGGTGCGCTCGCTCTCCGTGCTGATCCTGCCGTTCCTGGCCATACCGCTCGGTCAATCGGGGCGGCGCGGGCGCAGGGCGTACGGTTTCGTGATCGGCCTCATTGTCCTCGCCCTCTACAACAATCTTCTGCGATTCGGCGAGGCGCTGGCCGACGACGGGGCGATTTCCCCCTGGCTGGGGATCTGGGTTCCGCTGGTCGCCCTGACCGCTCTCAGCTTCGGGCTGTTCTACTGGGCCGCCTACAGGTCCGCGCGCCTGCCCCCGGACGTCTTGATCCAGCATCTCGAGGACGCCGTCCTGCGGCAGGTCCGGCGGTTCCTTCCGGGGCTGCGACGGACATGACGGGCGCCTATTACCTCTCGCGCACCTTCCTGTCGCGGTTCGGGCTGCTGCTGTTCGCGTTCCTCGTGCTGTTCGAGATCTTCGACATGATGGCCACGGGCGAGGACATCATCAGCCGAAACGATTCGGTCCGGGCGCTCTTCGTCTATGCGGCGCTGCGGGTCCCCGAGATAGCCGTGCAGACGCTGCCCTTCTCGGTCTTGCTGGGAGCGCTGTTCACGCTTGCCGGCCTCGCCCAGCATAACGAGATCGTGGTTCTCAAATCGGCCGGCATTTCCGTCTTTCAGATCCTGGCGATGCTGGGCCCGCTCGGCCTCGCCATCGCGCGCGGCCATATCGTGCTGGCGGACCCGGTCGTCCCTCGGTTGTCGCCCCGCATCGAGCTGTCAGCATGGCGAGCGCCTCCAGGGACGGCCGGGTCGTCGAGCAGGTCAGCGTCTTCCAGCGGGACGAGCGGGGACGGCTGGAGGCCACTCTGCGCGCGCAAGAGGGCCGATTCGAAGATGGAGGCTGGACCCTCACATCCGTGGAGAGGGTGGCTCCAGGCGAGCCCCGGCGGCTCGTACCGGCCATGCAGTGGGCCACGGGCTTGCGCCCCGCTCAGCTCAGCTCGCTGGCCGCTCATCCCAGCCTGCTCGCGATCAAGCAGATCCTGCGGTTTATCCGCACGCCCGAGGTCGGGGCGAGGCCGGTCCATGTTTACGAAACATGGCTGCAGGAGCGCATCTCGCTGCTGCTGAAGCCGCTCCTCATGATCCTGCTCGCCGCTCCGGCGGCGAATTTGACCCGGCGGCAGGCCGGGATGGCGGGATCACTGGGCTACGGCATCGCGGCGGGCTTCGCCTATTTCGTCGCCGATGGGCTGGCGCTGGCCTTCGGCGAGGCCGGCAAGCTGCCGCCCCTCATCGCTGCATGGGCGCCGGGCGCCATCTTCGCCGCGGCCGGCGCATATGTCGTGCTACAGGTCGAGCGTTGAACGACCGGTTGCGACGAGAAGCGCGGTGACCTAAATGATGCGGGTCGGTTGAGGGGAGAGGCGAGGCGCATGTTTCAGCCCGGCGCGTTCTGGAACGGCCGCAAGTATCATCTGGACAAGATGAGCCTGCGCGAGCTGGTCCACGCCTATTTCGCCTACCCGGCGATCCAAATCTACCTGCTCCTCGGAATCCTTTCCGGCACCGCGGCCGTCTGGTGGGCCAGCTCGGCGGCGCCCCTGATCGTGGCCGCCGCCGCGGCGGTCCTTCTCTATCCGCTCGTTTGGTACCTGCTGCACCGCTTCGTCTTGCATGGCAGCTTTCTCTACAAGATGCGGTGGTCGGCGGCGCTCTGGAAGCGCATCCATTTCGACCATCACCGCGATCCGCGCGACCTGCGCGTGCTGTTCGGGTCGTTGGTGAACACTCTGCCCACGATCATCATCGTCACGGTTCCGCTGGGCTGGGCGATCGGCGGACGATCCGCGGCTGCCGCGGCGCTCCCGGCGGGGCTCATCACGACCTGCGTCTACGAGTTCTGCCACTGCATCCAGCATCTGGCCTATGAGCCCAAGAACGCCTTCCTCAAGCGGATCAAGCGGCTGCACCTCGCCCATCACTTCCATAACGAGACGGGCAATTTCGGCATCACCAACTTCTTCTGGGACCGGGTGCTCGGCACCTTCTACGGCCATCCCCGCGAAATGCCCAAGAGCGCCACCGTCTTCAATCTGGGCTATGCCGAGGAGGCGGCCCAGCGCTGGCCCTATGTGGCGCGCCTGACCGAGGACTGGGGGCAGCCGCGGCGGCCGCGCCGCGCCGGAGGGGCCGCAGCCTGAGCAGCGCGAAGCCGAAGACCGCCGCGATCGAGGTGCGGCCGGTATCCTCGGCCGCCGAGCGGACGGAATTCCTCGAACTTCCCTACAGGGTTCAGGGTTCGGATCCGAACTGGATCGCTCCGCTGAAGCTGGAGCGCCGCCAGCACCTCGACCCCAGGCGAAATCCTTGGTTCGAGCACGCCGAGGCGAGCTTCTTCCTCGCCTGGCGCAACGGACGGCCGGTCGGGCGGATCAGCGCCCAGATCGACCGCCTCGCCCGTCAGCGCGAGCCGGACAGCCCCGCGCAGTTCGGCATGCTGGAGGCCGAGCGCGGCGAGCCGGCGATCGTCGG
>JAREAF010000180.1 GCA_029240475.1 Rhodospirillales bacterium
GATCAGCAGCGCGCTGGTTCCGCGGTCGAGCCCTCCGCCGAGGAGCGAGTCCAACTCCCCGTTGCCGCTGGATATCACCTCGCCCACGAAGTCCTTGTGGTGCTCGGCCGCGACCAGGCGCGGGAAGACCGTTATGCCGCCTCGAGCGATGATGAAGTCATGGTACCCGCCGCGGAAATTGATGCCACGCATCTTCACCACGCGCAGCCGTCGCCGCTCGGCGCCATAGTCCATAGCGATCTGATCCAGCGTGATGACGCCGTGGGCAATGCTGTGGAGTTGCAGGTCGGTGGCGAGCGAGGTGAGATCGTCCAGCAGCAGGACCGTTGAGTTGCGGCCGGCAAAGAACTGCTTCAGGGCCAGGATCTGCCTGCGGTAGCGCAGCGATTCATGCGCGAGCAGCCGCATCTCGGAAAGGCTGTCGAATACGATGCGCCGCGGATCGATCTGTTTCACCTGATCGAGGATCAGCTTGGTCGTCTCGCCCAGCTCCATCTCGGAGGGTTGGAAGATCGTGAGTTCCCGATCGGCGGCCAGGCTGGCTTCGGGCGGCACCAACTCGAAGATGGATATCTCGTCCAATGACCAGCCGTGCCGAGCGGCCACCGACCGCAGCTCGTCCTCGCTCTCGGAGAGCGTGACGTAGAGGCCCCTCTCGCCGCGGCGGACGCCCTCGAGCAGAAATTGCAGCGCCAGGGTGGTCTTGCCGGTTCCCGGCCTCCCTTCGATCAGATAGATGCGGTCGGCATCCAATCCGCCGCATAGAACATCATCCAACCCCGAGACTCCGGTCGAAACGCGGCCGGGCTCGGCTGTAGCGGTCGACGTGCTGTCGCGGTTGCGCGCCATGGGATTTCCGGAACAGGTGAAGACGGATGATCAAATCCAGAAGCCACAATGTTGCCAACGCTGGAACAGCGGTTTCGCTCGCTGACCCGTGCGCCACAGGAGAGAGCCCGTTCCTGTGGAGGCGCCTACGCCGCGAGGTCCGCGAGCCTTGTCGGGGCGTCCCGCCGCCCCCAGTTTGCTTGGCGCGCCCCGCAAGCAGGGCTGGCCCCTTTCGCATGTGACTTGCCGCGGACCTGAAGAGTGGCTTCCGATCGCCCCGCCTCCCCCATGGCAAGCCTCTTGCGCTCCGGCGCCATGCGCCGATGGCTGGCCGCCACCGTGGCCGTGGTCTTCGTTTGCGCCGGTCCGGCAGAAGGGCTTGCCGCAGAGGAGGCCGGCCTATGGACGGCGCTCCGCTCGGGCACGCACATAGCCCTGATGAGGCACGCCATTGCGCCCGGCACGGGCGATCCGCCGGGCTTCAAGCTCGAGGACTGCAGCACGCAAAGGAACCTGTCCGACGAGGGGCGCGCACAGGCAACGCGCATCGGTGCGCGATTCCGCGCCAACGGGATCGAGGCGGCGCGCGTACTGTCGAGCCAGTGGTGCCGCTGCTTGGAAACGGCCCGTCTGCTCAGGCTGGGCCCCGTTGAGGAACTGCCCTTGCTCAACTCCTTCTTCGCCAGCTCAGAGCAACGCGATCCCCGGACCCAGGCGCTCAGGAGCTGGCTCGCGGCGCATGAATTCGAAGCGCCGCTCGTGCTGGTGACCCACCAGGTCAATATAACGGCCCTGACGGGCGTCTATCCGGCATCGGGCGAGATGGTGGTGATCGGCCGGTCCGAAACCGGAGAGGTCACGGTCGCCGGGACGATCGGGGCGGATTGAGGCGCATCCCGCCGAAGAGGCGCGCCGTCACAGCCAAGCGGCCGCGGATATGAACGGATCTTCGCGGTCGGCTCCGGTCCACAGATCCAGGGTCGCCGCGTCGCGCCACGCGCCGCGGAGGAGGATGGGCTCGACGTCCAGCAATGGCCGCCGCCCGCGCCAGTCGAAGCGCTGCACCCGGCCATCCGGCCGGGCGCCGGAGGCGAGCAGCAGCAGCAACGCCGCCTGCAATGGCCCGTGGACGACGAGGCCCGCATAACCCTCCCGCTCCATGGCATGCCGGCGGTCGTAATGGATTCGATGGCCGTTGAAGGTCAATGCCGAGTAGCGGAACAGGAGGACCGGAGAAGGGTCGACGGTCCGCCGCAGGTCGGCGGCGCTCTCCGCGGCAGGCGTGCTTGCCGCGGCCTTTTCAGGGGCGCGCGCGGAGAATTGGCCGCGATAGACGATATCCTGCTCCTCCCGCACCGCCTCGCCGCGCGCGGTCGAGTAGACATGCTCGACCGTGACGAAGCAGAGCGGCCCCGTCCGCCCGCGCTTCAGCGCCACCTCGGCGACGGTGGAGCGGCGCTCGACCTCGTCCTCGACCCGAAGATCGTCCAGGAACCGCATGCGGCTCCCCGCCCACATCCGGTTCGGCAGCGGCACGGGCGGCAAGAAGCCGCCGCGCGCCGGATGGCCGTCCGGGCCAAGCGCGCTCATCGGCGCGACTGGCGGCGCGACGCAGAGATGGATGCCTGGGGGCGCGATCTCGCCCGCCTCCAAGGGTCGCGCATCGTCGAGCAGCGTTGCGCGGTATGCGGTCGCGAGCCTGGCCGTCAGCCGGTCGCGCTGCAGCTCTGTACGGCCGATCCAGCCTCGCAGATGCTCCAGGTCTTTGTCGGCGCGGGCGGGGTCCTCCGTCATGAGTCGTTCCAGGCGAGAAGCGGCAGCAGGCGTCCCACATCCTCCAGGCGATCCAGTCCCCAGACCAGCTCGAAGATCGCCCCGATCCGCTCCTCCTCGATCAGGCCGCCGGCGCAGTCGCGGAACTTGCCTTCGAGCTCGGCGTCCGACAGCGGGTTGTCCGGCCCGCCGCGATAGCGCTCGTCCGCCCAGCGCTCCAGCCGACGCCAGTCCGTGGTCGTGACTTCGACACGCGAGCGGATCTTGTCCCAGCCCATGGCTTCGATCTCAGGGTCGAAGCGCGTCTCGATCCGCTCCTGCATGGCCTGGCATTCCGAAGAGGAGACGAAGGCATCGGTGAACTCGGCCTTGCCGGCGCGCCCGCGCAGAACGATCGCGCTCAAGAGAAAGGCGAAGCTGAACTTGCCCTCCAGCTCGGTACGCGCGATGCGGAAGCGGATCGGCCCCAGCACATTGCTGCCGGCATGGAGCGTGACGGAGCGGATGTCGGCGGGCGAGAGGCGATGCTCCTGCATCAGCGCGCGCATCGCATCCATGCTGGGATGGGTGAGCACGCCCGAGGGATAGGGCTTGATGGAGACGCCCGGGCTCTCGATCGTGAGCGGCCGCCCGAGCCCGTCGCGCACCGGTCCCGCATCGCCGCCCTGCCCGGCCACCGCGAGATAGCCCCACTTGCCGTCGAGCGCCTCGGCATTGGCGGTGAAGCCTTCGCGCGCGAGCAACGCGGCGGTCACGCCGTTCTGCGCGGCGCGACCGACATGGAGGGGCTTGGTCATGCTGCCGAAATTCGCGCGGATGCCCGAGGCCGACGAGGCCGCTATCCCGATCGCCTGCGCGATCGCGGGGGCATCCAGGCGCAGCAGCTTCGCCGCCGTCGCGCAGGCGCCGAAGGTGCCGATGGTGCCCGAGGTGTGGAAGCCGCGCATGTAATGGTCGGGATTGATCGCCTCGGCGATCTTGCAAGCCAGCTCGAAGCCGGCATGGAAGGCGGTCAGGAATTCCGCCCCGCCGACCGGCTTGCCGCGCTCCGCGGCAATCAGATCGCTCAGGGCCAAGGCCGCGGCCAGCGGCGGCACGGTCGGATGCATGAGCAGACCGTAAGGCCGTCCCGGCCCCGCGGCGAGCTGAGTGTCGTCCCAATCCATGGCATGGCCGGCGGTGCCATTCCACAGCGCCGCCGCGCCGGCCGGCAGCCGCAACGCAGCCTGGCCGATCAGCCGCGCGTCCGGCGCGCCGCCGGTGCGTTTGACATAGGTGAGCAGCGGCGCCATGCCGTGTTGCTCGGAGCCTGCCACCATCACGGCCAGCCCGTCGAGCACGCAGCGGCGACTGATCCGCAGCGCCTCCTTCGGCAGATCCTCGAAGCGCAGCGCCGCGACGAACCGCGCGGCGGCTTCGGTCATTCCCGTGAGCTGGTCGAGGTCGCTTGCCATGGGTCCGCCTCTCAATAGGAGCGCGGCATGCCGAGCACATGCTCGCCGAGATAAGCCAGGATCAGGTTGGTGGAGACCGGCGCGACCTGATAGAGCCGCGTCTCGCGGAACTTGCGCTCGACGTCGAACTCCTCGGCGAAGCCGAAGCCGCCATGGGTCTGCAGGCACATGTCGGCGGCGCGCCAGGACGCTTCCGACGCCAGCAGCTTCGCCATGTTCGCTTCGGCGCCACAGGGAATGCCGGAGTCGTAGAGCGCCGCCGCGCGATAGACCATCAGCCGTACGGCCTCGGATTCCGCATAGCTGCGCGCGATCGGGAACTGCACGCCCTGGTTCTGCCCGATCGGGCGGCCGAACACCACGCGCTCGCAGGCATAGTCGCGCGCCTTCGCCACGAACCAGCGGCAGTCGCCCAGGCACTCGGCGGCGATGAGAATCCGCTCGGCATTCATGCCGTCGAGGATGTAGCGGAACCCCCTGCCCTCCTCGCCGATCCGGTTCCCCGCCGGGATCTCGAGATTATCGAAGAAGACCTCGGTCGTGGCGTGATTGAGCATGGTGCGGATCGGGCGGATCTCCATGCCGCGGCCGACGGCCTCGCGCATATCGACGAGGAACACCGAGAGGCCCGCGGTCTTCTTCCCGGGATCGAAGGACGCGGTGCGCGCGAGCAGCAGCATGAGATCGGAATGCTCGGCCCGGGAGGTCCAGATCTTCTGCCCGTTGATGCGGTAGACATCGCCGCTCCGGGCGGCGGTGGTGCGGATCGCGGTGGTGTCGGTGCCGGCGCCGGGCTCGGTCACGCCGAAGGCCTGCAGGCGCACGCGCCCGGCCGCGATCTCCGGCAGCCAGCGCCGCTTCTGCTCGGGGCTGCCGTGCCGCAGGAGGGTGCCCATCGTGTACATCTGCGCATGCAGCGCCGCGGCATTGCCGCCGCCCGCATGCACCTCTTCGAGGATGGCGGCGGCGACCGTGAGACCGAGACTGCTGCCGCCGAACTCTTCCGGGATCAGCACGCCGAGATAGCCCGCCTCGGTCATGGCCTGAACGAACAGGGTCGGATAGGCCTTTTGCCGGTCGAGCTCGCGCCAATAGGCACCCGGGAAGCGCTTGCAGAGGTCCCGCACCGCCGAGCGGATCTGCTCGAGCACCGCCGGATCGACCGAAGGGCTCTCGATCGGCAGCTTGTCTTTATCCATCCCGTCCTCCCGGCCGGCCTTGCCGGCTCAGGTCTGGAACTGATTCACCTGCAAGGCCCGGATGAGCCGGTGCTTGGCAAGCTCGACGTGACGGCGGCAGGCCTCATGCGCGCGCTCGGCGTCGCCGGCCGCCAGCGCCGCGACGATCTCCGCATGCTCGCGGTTGGAGACGGCCAGCCCGCCGCCCTGCACCAGGCTGCGCGCCCGGAACAGGTGCAGCAAATTCACGAAGCTCTTGTACTTCGCGACCAGGGTCGCGTTGCCGGCCGAGGTGACGATGAAATCGTGAAAGGCGAGATTCAGCGGGTAATAGGATTCGAAATCCGCACGCGCTGCCGCCTCGTCCATCTTCGACAGCAGCTCGGTCAACCGGCTCAGCAGCTGATCGGTCATGCGCCCGGCCAGCAAGCGTCCGGCCAGCCCGAACAGCGCCGCGCGCAGGTCGTAGATCTCCAGCGCCTCCTCGACGCTGAGGCGCCGAATGAAGACGCCGCGGTTGCGGACCACCTGCACCAGCCCCTTGGCCTCGAGGCTCCGCGTCGCCTCGCGGATCGGACCGCGGCTGGTGCCGAAGCGCCGCGCGAGATGGATCTCGTTGATGCGGTCGCCGGGCGGCAGCTCGCCCGAGAGGATCAGCCGTTCCAGCTCCCGCTCCAGCGCGCTGGTGAGCGACACGGCGCGTGCGGTCTTGCCTTCCTCTTGCTCCGTCTTCTCCATGCTTCCCCCCTTTAGGCTCCCTTGTTCGGGACGGCGGCATCCGCAATCGCGCGCAGCATGCCCTCGACCATGTCCCGCTGGCGCCCCGTGCCGCGGATGTCCGGCGTGCGCGTCTCCGGCCGCGCCAGCGCGGCATCGATGCCGCGCCGCATCAGCGCCGAGGCCTGCAGCGCTTCGGCAATGCCGCGGCGCCGGCCCAGCCATTCGATCAGCATGCGCGTGGATTCGATCATTGCATAGGGATTCGCCAAGCCCTTCCCGGCGATGTCCGGCGCGGAGCCGTGCGTCGCCTGCGCCATGGCGATGTCGCCGCGGCCGATGCAGAGGCCGGGCGCCATGCCGAGCCCGCCCACGAGCCCCGCCGCCTCG
>JAREAF010000181.1 GCA_029240475.1 Rhodospirillales bacterium
CGATGTCCAGCCATTGCCGCTCACCGTGAGAGAGCTGCGCCCCACGAAGATGGCGTTTGTCTGTTAGCCCGATCAGCGGCAGGATCAGTTCAACGCGCGCCTCGGCCTTGGCCTGGTCCCGAAATGGTGCGTATGCCGCCAGCCAGAGTGTGTCGCGCACGCTGAAGTCCGAATAGACCTGCGCCACCTGCATCTTGATGGCGAGGCCTGCTCGCACTCGTGCGAAGGGCTGCTCACGGGTTATATCGACTCCGTTCAGGAGGATCCGGCCGCGCTGTGGCCGGTGCAGTCCTGCGCAGAGCTTGAGCAATGTGCTCTTTCCGGCGCCATTCGGCCCGATCAAGCTGAGGATACCGCGCGGGGGCACGACAAGGCTGACATCCTTGATCGCTAGAACGCCGCCGAAAGCCTTGACCAAACCATCGGTCTCGAGCGCCGGCACGTTTCGGGCCGCTACCGCCTCGGTCAGCGAGGCGGCCGGTGCGGCGGCGAGTGGCGGCTCAGCGGCGGGCGCGGCTTCGCCCAATAACCGCCTGCTCGCGAGAAGGATGGTGCCGATGACGCCGCGCGGCAGGAATAGCACGAGGAGGATGAGGATAAGTCCTAAGACGAGCGTAGTCTGGCCGCCGATGACTCCTCCGCCGAGCCAGAAGGACAAGGCGCCTACCAGGACCGCGCCGATGAAGGCGCCGACCAGCGTTCCCCGTCCCCCGACCAGCACATAGATCGGCACCAACAGGGCCTCGGCTATGCCGAAGACCGTCGGATTGATGTAGGTCGCCCAGGAGGCGAAGAGGGCGCCGGCCATGCCCGCCATCGCGCCGCCGATTACGAACACCGCCAGGCGGTAGCCGCGCACGTCGTAGCCGAGCAGCTCAGTCTTGAGTTCGTCCATGCGGATCGCCGCAACCACAAGCCCGAACGGAAGGCGAAGCAGCCCGCTGACCGCCACATAGAGCGCGACGGCAATGAGCAGCACCGTAAGATACATGCCCAAGGGGCCGAGCGGCTGGGCGTCGGTCCCGAAGTCGAGCGTCAGCGACGGAATGCCGGTCATCCCGTTGTCGCCGCCTACTATCGCCTGACCAACCGCAACCGTCAGCCCGATCGATCCGGTCCATAGGATAAGGGTGAACGTGTAAGTGAGAATGGTGCCCTGCAGCGCGCTGATCCGGCCGTAGAAGATGAAATAGCCCACCACGGCCGCAACGATGGCGCCGGTCGCGGCGCCTGCGGGCAGGATCCAGACCAGGTTGTTCCCGGTGAGCGGCGCTAGATTGATTGCGGCGATGCTGGCCACATAGCTGCCGAGGCCGAAGAAGGCGGTCTGGCCGAAGCTGAGGAACCCGCATTTTCCCCAGACCAGGTCCAGGCTGAGCGCAAGGATGCCGAAGATGATCCAGGAGGTGGCCACATAGAGCAGGAACTCATCGAGTGCGAGCCCGAGCAAGCCTGTCGCGAGCCCGACACCGATGATCGGCATCGACCAGTGCGGCAGGCGCAACCCGCGCCGTATCAGGGGCCTATCTAGAGTTTTAAGCGCCACCGATCCGAAATCCCATTCCGAAAGGCGCGAAGCAGGAGAATGGTCGCAACGAAGAAGATGATGTCGCCGATGACCGTTGACAGATAGCTCGCCGTTGCGCTGGCAACCCAGCCTAGCGCGCCCGCGGCCACCGCCGTTCCGGTCAGCGTGACCGGTCCTGCGACCACCACGGCCAGGAAGGCTTTTGCGACGAATGCGATGCCCATGCCCGGAGTCGCCGGGAACGCAGGGACCAGAAGCCCTCCCGCCAGGCCGGCCAGGCCGGCTCCGAAAGCGAAGGTGAGGGTGTTGATCCGCCCCGTCTCGATGCCGATGGCCGCGGCCGTTTCGCGGTCCTGGATGGACGCGCGCGCCATCATCCCATAGATGGTGCGGGTCAAAATAAGATACGTAATCGCCAGCATCACCAAAGCGGCGGCGATCAGGAAGAGGAAATAGGCCGAGATCGAGTAGCGGCCAATGGCCACGCTGGCGATGGGCAGGCCGATACCCGGCGTGGTCGAGCCGAACAGCAGCACCGCGGTCTGGTAGAGAACCAGGCTCAGTCCCCAGGTCGCGAGCAGAGTGTCGAGCAGCCGGCCATACAGGTAGCGGATGACCAACCGCTCCACGATCGCACCAAATAGGGCGGTGATCAGCGCGGCCAGAGCGATGGCCATGAAAAGGGGCAGACCCGCTCGGGTAGTCATCAGCGCCGTGTAGGCGCCGATCATGATGAACTCGCCATGGGCCAGGTTGATGACCCCCATCAGGCCGAAGATCACGGCGAGTCCGAGGCTGGCGATAATTAGGACCGCGGCGCTGGTCAGCGAGCTGACGGCGACGATGGTGAGGTAGTCCCATTCCATGATCGGGCCTGCTCTCGGTCACGGGAAGGCAGGAAAGCGGCGGCCCAGGGCCCCGCCTTCCTGCCCGTCCGCCTGCCGCTTACTCCGGTACGAACTGTTTGCTGATCGTCTTGTCCTTGGTCAGATCGCAGACCTCGTCCTCATAGGTCGGTGCGACGCTTTTGAACACCTTCACCACGTCGAAGCCGTGCTCGCGATTGCCGCGAACGATATAGATGTTCTGTTTGAGGTGGTGAGAGCCGGGCTGAAAGGCGACGTTGCCGTTCGGCCCCTCGAAGGACAGCCCACTTTCCAAGGCGTCAATCACCGGCTCGGCGTCCGTCGTGCCGGCCTTTTCGACCGCCATCGCCCAGAGATGTGCTGCATTCCACGCATCGACCGCCTCGGAGATAATCGGCTCCTTGTCGCCGTAGGCGGCTTGCCAGATCTTCTTGAACTCCTCGTTCTTCGGTTCGTCGATCCAGTGGAAATATTCCTGGGAGGCGATCACGCCCTCGCCGGCGTCTGGAGACACCACGACCTGCTGGTTGCCCGACCCGTAGTTGGTGGACACGATGCCGATCTTTTCCTTTAGGCCAGCTGCCGCGAACTGCTCCATAAAGCCCGTCTGGTTGGCCCCCACGGGCAGGGCGACGACCACATCCGGCTGCGACTGCTGGATCTTCCTCAAGGTGGGGCCGAAGTCGCTGGCGGACAGCGGCAGGAAATCCTCCCCGACCACCTCACCCCCCATCTCCTTGGCGTATTTGTGGATCCAAGTCGCCGCTATGGTTCCGAAATTGTAGTCCGGCGCCATGATGTAGAACTTCTTGCCGTAATTCTCCGCCGCCCATTCGAGCAGCACGCCCAACTGCTGCGAGGCCGATGCACCGGTTATGAAATTGTAGCGGTCGCACACTCCCCCTTCGTACAGCGAGTTGTAAAAATACGGGATCTTGGCACGGTGCATAATTGGCCGAATCGCCTCGCGCGACGCGCTGGTTAGGCCGCCAAAAACCGCGACGACCTTGTCCTTCAGCAGCAATGTGTTGGCATACTGGGTGTACTTCGAGAGCTCCGACTGAGTGTCGTATTCGACGATCTCGATCTGTTTTCCGAGGACGCCGCCCTCAGAATTGATATCGTTCACGGCGAGCTTGAGGCCCTGGGCCTGCTGAATTCCGTAGATGTTCAACCCCCCCGTTAGGTCGTGCAGCGAGCCGATCTTGATGGTTCCGTCCGCGGCAAGGGCCGGCAGGGACATCAGCAACCCCGCCGCTATCGACAGGGCAGCAATTTTGCGGCGAGAGCACAAGTAGCTCAGCATTCTTCTCCTCCCTATTTTGATTTTGCTTTGATTGACTCTTCTGAAGATACACCCTTTCAGAGCCGCGGGCTCCTTTCATGCCAGTTCGTCGCGCGCTGGTAGGCATCGCCCATGCGAAGCACCTTCGCTTCGGCGAAGGCCGGGCCGATGATCTGCATCCCGATCGGCATGCCTTCCGAGGAGAATCCGCACGGGACCGTGAGCGCCGGCAAGCCGGTCAGATTGAAGGGCTCCGTATTGCGCAGTAGCGCCAGGTAGACCGGTTCCTCGACGTTCCCGGCCGTCACCGTGGCCTGGCCCAGCGGCATCGCCGTAATGGGCAGAGTGGGCGTGACGATCAGGTCCACCTGCCGCCATTGGTCGGCGACCCTGCGGCCCAACAGTGCGCGATAGCGTTGTGCCTGCAGATAGTCCCGGGCCAGGATGAAATTGCCAAATTCGAGAAATCGGCGGACGCGATCGGTGAACATATGGCCCCGTCCGGCCAGGAATTCGTCATCATGGTAGGCGGTGGCTTCGACATAGTACAGGACCGCGGCCGCGGCGGCGGAATGCTCGATGTCGGGAATGTCGATCTCGACGAGCTTCGCGCCAAGCTCCTCGAGAACCTGCAGTGCCTGTCGCACCCTCTCTTCGACTTGGGGCGCGGACCGATCGTAGAAGTAGCGCCTCGGAACGCCCACGCGCTCACCCTTGATGTCGCCGGTTAGAGCGGCTGGATAGTCCGGGACCTCGCGATCGGCCGTGGTGGGATCCTTCGCGTCGGGGCCGGCGATGGCCTGCAGCAGCATGGCCACATCGAGGGCTGAGCGCGCCATTGGCCCGCCATGATCCATGCTCCAGGCCAACGGGAAGATCCCGTAGCGACTGGTGCGACCATAGGTAGGCTTCAGTCCTGTAATTCCACAGCAGGAGGCGGGAATCCGAATAGAGCCACCGGTGTCGCTACCCGTTGCCGCTGGGAGCATGCGCGAGGCTAACGCCGCTCCAGAGCCGCCGCTCGACCCACCCGCATAACAGCGCAGATCCCAGGGATTGAGGACCGGCCCGAACAGCGAATGCTCGTTGGTCGGTCCATAGGCGAATTCCTGCGTGTTCAGCTTACCCAACAGGACCATACCGGCCGCCCGCAGCCGGGCGACCGTGGTGGCGTCCTCATCTGGCAGGAATTCTGCCCGAAGCTGCGAACCGGCGGTGGTCCGCAACTGCCGTGTCCAATAAAGGTCCTTATGAGCCACGGGAATCCCATGGAGATCGCCGCGCCGGTCGCCGCGCGCGATTTCCGCTTCAGCGGCGCGCGCTTCGACGAGCGCCTGCTCAGCCTGAAGCGTCACCACCGCATTGACTTTGGCGTTGCAGCTTTCGATCCGATCCAGGCAGGATTTGGCCACTTCGACCGGTGACACCGCGCGGCGCCCTATCAAGCGCGACAGCTCCGCAACCGATTGCTCGTGGAGCGGCTGCATTCACGCCTCGATTGGCCGGAACACCAGCGGCGGTTCGCAATCCTTGAGCGGAAGCTTGCGCAATCCGTCTAATTCCGACAGAAGCGGCATCAAGGTGCGCAACTGCTCCTCTATTTCTGCAGGGGTCAGAGTGACGCGCGCGAGAGCGGCCGCTGCGCTCAGCAATTCGGGAGGGTATGCACTTGCCTTACCCACGCCGTTTCCTCCGAAAAGGTTCGGGAGGTTCGTCCCAACCCGGGGCCCGTGCTAACCATAGTGGCAGAAGCGAAAATCGGAGAAAAGCTGATACGGCATTATGGAACAGGAGGGCGGCATGACGGAGCCCGATCGCGTCCTCAAGATCGCGCTCATCGGCTTTGGGGCAATTGGTCGCCAGGTTGCCGAGGGCCTAGGTAACCCGGGATCTAGGGGCATCCTCTGTGCAGTCGTTGTTCGGCCCGAGCAGGTGGTGCGGGCGCGCGCCGCCCTGCCGCACTCCATGGCCGTTTACTCCGATACCGAGGAGCTGGCCCCCGAAAACGTTGATCTCGTCGTCGAATGCGCCGGCCAGGGAGCGGTCCGTCAGCATGCCGAAGCCGTGCTGCGCCTGGGGATCGATTTGATGCTGATCTCGACCGGCGCGCTGGTGGATGCCGAGCTGCGGCACCGGCTGACGGAGATCGCTGCGCGCTCGGGAGCCCGCATCCTGCTGCCGGCGGGTGCCATTGCTGGCTTGGATGGACTGGGCGCCCTGCAGCGGAGCGGACTCCATCGCGTCAGCTATATCTCGACCAAACCCCCACACGCCTGGAGGGGCACGCCAGCCGAGGACCTCGTAGACCTTGACGCCCTGACCGAACCCGCGGTGCTGTTCAAGGGCCCGGCGCATATGGCGGCAACACTCTTCCCGAAGAACGCGAATCTCGCGGCAACGGTGGCTCTAAGCGGACTAGGCTTTGAGGATACCGAAATCACGCTGGTGGCCGATCCAAGGACCCAAGAAAATATCGGTCATATCGAAGCGTCCGGCCGGCTGGGAACTCTAACGGTGGAATTGCGCGGCTGCGCGACGGCCGATAATCCGAAGACTTCATCCGTCACTGCGTTCAGCATCCTGCGCGCAATCGACAACGAGGCCAACGTCGTGGTGATTTGAGCCTCACCCGCGTGCCTGGCAACCACTGGACGG
>JAREAF010000182.1 GCA_029240475.1 Rhodospirillales bacterium
CCATCGTCTCTCCGAGCCGCCGCAGATCGAGGCGATGCTTTCGGCGGTGGCCGAGCTGGTCGCGCGATGAGAAGGGTGATCGCCATCCTGGCCGCCGGCCTCGGCTGGAGCTGGTGCGCCTCCGCCGTGGCCGAAGCGACCGCGGAGGCCGCGCGTTACGCCGCCTGCATGGAGCGCGCGCGCTCCGCGCCGGCCGAAGGGCTCGCCGAGGCGGATGCCTGGCTTTCCCAAACGGAGAGCGTCGCCGCCCGCCATTGCCGCGCGACGGCCCTGACCGGGCTTGGCCGCACCGAGGAATCGGCGGCGGCGCTGGATGCGCTCGGCCGGCGGCTTGAGGAGCGCGAGCCGGCGCTCGCGGCCGATCTCTACCGGCAGGCGGCGATGGTGCAGCTCGAGGCCGGGCGATTGGATTCGGCGGAGAAGCTTCAGGATCGCGGATTGCAGCTCGCGCCCGATTCGGTCGAGCTCCTGATCGACCGCGCCCTGCTGCTCGGCGCGCGCGACGACTATCCCAAGGCGCTGAACAGTCTGGAGCGCGCGCGCACGCTGGCGCCGGCCCGCGCCGACATTCTGGTGCTGATGGCCTCGGCGCATCGGCTGCTCGGCCATGCCGAGCTGGCGCAGGAGAGTCTCGCCGCCGCCCTTGCGCTCGAGCCCGAGAACCCCGGCGCGCTCCTGGAGCGCGGGATCGTCCGACGGCTCGGCGGCGACAAGGAAGGCGCCCGCGCCGACTGGGAACGCGTGCAGGCGCTCGCGCCCGATTCGCCCGAGGCGGAGACCGCGGCGGCCAATCTCAGGCTCCTGGACGAGCCCGCGCCGGTCGGGGCGGAACCGGAATAGCCGAGATGCCGGAGTTCCGCGAGGCCACGCAAGCCGACCTGCCCCAGATCGTGCGGCTGCTTGCCGAGGACCCCCTCGGCGCGCAGCGCGAGCGCTATGAGGAGCCGCTGCCCCAAGCCTATATCGACGCCTTCGGGCGCATGCGGCGCCAGCCGGGCAACCGCATCCTTGTGGCCGTCGAAGCAGCGACCGTGATCGGATGCCTTCAGCTCACGGTCATCGCCGGCCTGTCGCGGCAGGGCCTGACGCGCGCGCAGATCGAGGGCGTGCGCGTGGCGAAGGACCGGCGCGGCTCAGGGATCGGCCAGGCGCTGATGCGCCATGCGATCGAGATCGCGCGGGCGGAGGGCTGCGGCCTCGTTCAGCTCACGACCGACCGCCGCCGCGCGCAAGCGCACGGCTTCTATGAGCGGCTCGGATTCGTCGCGAGCCACTTGGGGATGAAGCTTGAGATAGCGGCCGAGGAGCGCTAATCCGAGGTCGTCCGGTGGGAGCGACGAGCCGCCCGGCGGCATCAGGCTGCATCGCGTATGGTCACCTCAAAACGCTTGCCGAGCAGCGCGAGTGCGCGGTCGAGCTCTTCGACCCGGCTGGACACCAGCGGATCCAGCATGCGGCGCACCTGGCGCACATCGACGCCGAGCCTGCGCGCCAGCTCGCTCTTGGACATTTTCGATTCACGCATTGCCATGTACAGCGCCGCCTTCAGCGTCATCAAAGTCGGCATCGCAATGGTCAGTCGTCCGCGCGCGGGTGAGCCCTCCGGTATCGGTTTGCCTGTCCGCATGTAAGCGTCGATGAGCTGCGCCAGTGCGCCTTGCGCTTTTCTCAGCGCCTCCGCCTCGCTGTCGCCATATGTCACGAAGCCCGGAAGGTCGGGTGCGGTCACAAGCACCGTGTCATTGTCATCTGCGGCAAGGAGAACCGGAAACACATATCGCGCCACTGTGACCTCCTTAGCTTCGTCCACAACCGTGACCCGTCATTTCAGACCCAGGTCCCGCTTGATCCGTTCAATCAGGCCCTTCCCGAGTTGCTTGCGACCTCCGTGGCTGGGGAGAACCGACACCATTCTATTCGTGGAGTTGTGCAAACCTTTATGCCCAGATCCCCCACGCTGCGGAAAAATCTCAATGCCCCGTTTCCGCAGCCAGCGCTCGAACTGATCCGAGTTCACCGACCTGCCTCCCCCCGCCGCAGCATAGGACGAAGACGTCCTATACCGCAAGCCACTGAGGGGACATAATCGTCCTATCCGCCTGCTCCAGGTTCAGCTCGAACCGGCGGTGGCCTGGGACCCTAGAAATCCAGATCCGCGTAATGCGGGGGCGGCGGGACGCCGGGCAGGAGGTCGGCCAGGAGCGGCCGGAAGCTGGGCCGCGACTTCACGCGCTGGTACCAGAGCTTGGCGTCCTCGTGCTCGCTCCAGGGCACGTCCCCCACATAATCGACCACTGAGAGATGCGCGGCGGCGGCGATGTCCGCCAGCGAGAAGCGCTCGCCCGCCAGCCACTTCCGCCGCATGGTGAGCCAGGCGATATAGTCGAGATGGGCGTGAATGTTGGCGCGGCCGGCGCGCAGCGCGTTCGAATCGGGGCCGCCCTGCCCGTAGAGCCGGCGGAAGATCTTCTCCTCGACTAGGTTGCGGCCAACCTCGCGCCAGAACTTGCCCTCGAACCAGCCGATGAGCCGCCGCACCTCCGCCCGCTCCAGCGTGGAATGGCCCAGGAGCGAGGGCTCGGGATGCACCTCCTCCAGAAGCTCCGAGATCGCCCAGGCGCCGCAGATCGGCGTGCCGTCCTCGGCCAGCAGAACCGGAACATCGCCGGCGGGGTTCAGGCGCAGGAAGGCCTCGCGACGCTCCCAGGGTTTCTCCAGCTCCAGCCCGAATTCGAGCTCCTTCTCGGCCAGCTGCAGGCGGACCTTGCGCGATGGCGCGGAGAGCGGATGATGGAGGAGTCTCAGCATGTCGAGGGGGGACTGTAGCGAATGGCCAGCACACGGCAACAAAAACCCTGCCTGACCACGGGTCCGCGCATCATGGTTGCGCTCGCCCTGATATTCATCCTCGCCGGCGCCGAGGCGCGCGCGGCGGGCTATCCGCGCGAGACGGTCGATGCCTTCATCGCCTCCTGCCAGGGCGACCAGCCGCTGAACGCCGGCCAAGAGGCCTATTGCCGGTGCATGATCGGCGTGCTGCAGAGCCGGGTCCCGTATGTCCGCTTTTCGGAGTGGGAGCGGCGGGTCGCCGCCGGCGAGCGCGTTCCGGAACTCGACGAGCAGGTCCGGGAGGCCTCCAAGGAGTGCGGCCGGTAGCTTGCCTCCGCCGTTCGCCGCTGTTCGAGAACCGCAGCAAACACTGATATGCCGCCGCCACGGGTGGGGCACGAGGAGGCTGACCTCGTATCCGCCGACCGGGGCGCGCAAATCGGTGCGCATCTTCGAGTGGGAGCAGGCCTACCGGCTGGCGCGCCAGGGAGGCGCCGCGTACCCGCTGCTCGACCCGATCGTCGAAGAGCAGGCGCGCTTGGGCGACGTCGCCGGGCTGAGCCGCACGCTCGCCTTCTATCACGCTCGCATCCTATGCCGAGCAGGCGGACCAGCCGGGCTATCTGCTGCGCCGCGCCTACCTGGTCACAGGCGACCTTGCCGGTCTGGAAGCCACTCCCGACAGCACGGAACCATCGAGCGGGCGCGGCTCCTTGCCCGAACTCGCGCACCGGCCCAGGGCGGCCGGTATCGACCTGACGGCGCTGTTCGTCCGGTAGGGCCTACTCCGCCGCGACCGCCAGCGGCTGGGCGAGCCGCAACACCATTTCCTTCGGCACGATCTGCCAGAAGGCGAGACGCTCGCGCTCCCATTCGGCCAAGAGGCGCTGCGCGTGGCGCGAGCCGGTCTCGCGCTCATGCTCCTCGATGAGGCCGCGGCACACCGCTTCCCAGTGCGCGCTCCCGATGCGCTGCCAGATCACGCTGTCGGCATTGATGCGCGCGGGCAGACGCTCCGCCGGATCCCAGACGAACGCCATGCCGCCGGTCATGCCCGCCGCGAAATTCTCGCCGACCGGCCCCAGGATCACCGCGGTGCCCCCGGTCATATATTCGCAACCGTTGGAGCCGCAGCCCTCGATGACGACCTCCGCGCCGGACTTCCGCACGGCAAAGCGCTCACCCGCCTGGCCGGCCGCGAACAGCTTCCCGGCGGTCGCTCCGTGAAGGACCGTGTTGCCGATGATCGTGTTGTCCTGGCTGACGAGCCGGCTCGCGGTCAGCGGCCGCACCACGATGGTCCCGCCCGAGAGCCCCTTGCCGACATAGTCGTTGGCGTCGCCGAAGAGCTCCAGCTTCACGCCCTGCACGGCGAAGGCGGCGAGGCTCTGCCCGGCCGAGCCGCGCAGGCGCACCGTCACATGGCCGGGCTTCAAGCCCGTCATGCCGAAGCGCCGCGTGATCATCGCGCTCAGCCTCGTGCCGACCGCGCGATGCGTGTTCCGCACCGTGTAGGCGAGCTGCATCTTCTCGCCGTCCTCGAACAGCGGCTTGGCGTCGGAGAGCATCTGCGCATCGAGGGTGTCGGGCACCTCATTGCGCCCCTGGATCGACGAGACGCGCGGGAAGCCGCCGGCATCGGCCTGCGCCAGGATCGGGTTGAGGTCGAGATCGTCGAGATGCGCCGCCCCGCGGCTGACCTGCGCGAGCAGGTCGCTGCGGCCCACCACCTCCTCCAGCGAGCGCAGTCCGAGCGAAGCCAGGATCTCGCGCACCTCCTCGGCGACGAAGCTGAAGAGGTTCACCACCTTCTCCGGCGTGCCGGTGAATTTCGCGCGCAGGCGCGGGTCCTGCGTGGCGACGCCGACCGGGCAGGTGTTGGAATGGCACTGCCGGACCATGAGGCAGCCCATGGCCACCAAGCTCGCCGTGCCGATGCCGAACTCCTCGGCGCCCAGCATCGCCGCGATGACGATGTCGCGCCCGGTCTTCAAGCCGCCATCGACGCGCAGCCGCACGCGGTGGCGCAGGCGATTCAACGTCAGCACCTGATTGACCTCGGCGAGCCCGATCTCCCAGGGAACGCCCGCGAACTTGATCGAGCTTTGCGGGCTCGCGCCCGTCCCGCCGACATGGCCGGAGATGAGGATGGTGTCGGCCTTGGCCTTGGCGACGCCGGCGGCGATGGTGCCTATCCCCGAGCGCGAGACCAGCTTCACGGTGACGCGCGCGTCAGGGTTGATCTGCTTCAGATCGTAGATGAGCTGCGCCAGATCCTCGATCGAATAGATGTCGTGGTGCGGCGGCGGCGAGATCAAGGAGACGCCCTCGGTCGCGTGGCGAAGCCGCGCGATCTCCGCCGTCACCTTGAACCCGGGGAGCTGGCCGCCCTCGCCGGGCTTGGCGCCTTGCGCGATCTTGATCTCGATCTCGCGGCAGGAATTGAGATACTCGGCCGTCACGCCGAAGCGGCCCGAGGCGATCTGCTTGACCGCCGAATTGGCGTTGTCACCGTTGGGGCGGGGCCGGAAGCGCTCTGGATCCTCGCCGCCCTCGCCGGAGTTGGAGCGCGCGCCGATGCGGTTCATCGCGATGTTGAGCGTGCCATGCGCCTCGGGCGAGAGCGCGCCCAGGGACATGCCGGGCGTGACGAAGCGCTTGCGCAGCTCGGTGATCGATTCCACCTCGTCGACCGAGACCGCGCGCGGCCCTAAGCGGAAATCCAACAGATCGCGGATCGCGATCGGCGGCTGACGCCGGACCGCCTCGCTGAACTTGCGATAGGCGGAATAGGAGTCGGTGGCGACGGCCGTCTGCAGGAGATGGATGAGCTGCGCCTCGAAGCCGTGCGTCTCGCCGCCGCGCCGCTGCCGGTAGAAGCCGCCGAAGGGCAGGAAGGACGGATCCTCCGCGCCCCAGGCCTCGGCATGCAGCGCCTTGACCTTCTGCTGGATGCCGGAGAGGCCGATGCCCGAGATGCGGCTCGGCATGCCGGGGAAGAACTCGGCCACCAGCGTGCGCGAGAGCCCGACCGCCTCGAAATTGCAGCCGCCGCGATAGGAGCTGATGACGGAGATGCCCATCTTGGACATGACCTTCAGCAGGCCCTGGTCCACGGCCGCGCGGTAGCGCTTCAGGCACTCCTCCAGCGTCGCCGAGCCGAACAGGCCGCGCCGCTGCCGGTCGGCGATGGAATCCTGCGCGAGATAGGCGTTCACCGTCGTCGCGCCGACGCCGATCAGCACGGCGAAATGATGCACGTCGAGGCACTCGGCCGAGCGCACATTGAGCGAGGTGAAGGTGCGCAGCTGCTGGCGCAGCAGATGCGTATGCACCGCGCCGGTCGCGAGGATCATGGGGATGCCGGCGCGCGTTCCGTCGGCGGCCTTGTCGGTGAGGATCACATGGACGCAGCCGCCGCGCACGGCGTCCTCCGCCTCGCGCTGGCAGCGGCGGATCGCGTCGCGCAGCGCGTCCGGCCCGGCGGCGG
>JAREAF010000183.1 GCA_029240475.1 Rhodospirillales bacterium
CCGCCATAGCCGGCGGCGGAATCGCCGAGCGCCATATGCACCGTGCCGAGCCGCTTCTTCACCTCGGTGATCTCGCCGGTGAGGCGCGACTGCGGATTGAGGCCGATGCCGAGCTCGGCAATGTTGGTCGCATTGGCGACGCCGGCGATATGCTGCTCGAGCGCGCGCGCCTCCGCGCCGCCCTCGAACCGCACCGCATGCCCGTTCTCCACGATCCAGGCGATCGGCTGCGCCAGGCGACCGATGTCGGTCATGATATGCTCGATGACGATGCGCCCTTGCGTCGTGCCTTCGAGCGGAGGCAGCGAGACCTCGCCGCCGGGAAAGGCCGAGACTTCGCCCGGATTGCGGCACACGCCCGTCAACCAGCCCACCGGCCTGCGTCCTTCGATGACCATGGTGACGTCGGTGCCCGCGGGAGAGCTGACGTGGGCAACCTTTCCCCGCGCGAGCCGGTCGCGCAGCCGCTCGGCCGTCTTTCGGATCTCGAGGAAGTCGGCGGTCATGGCGCCGTTGATCCAGCCGTCCTCGTTGAAGGGCGCGTTGAAGACGCCGCGCGCGCCGGCCTGCTTGGCGGCGTTCTTCGCCTCGATGTGATACATGGAGCGGCTCGCCGCCGCGATCACCACATTGGCGGTGCGCATCGCCGCGGCGATCGGATCGGGCGGCTCCATCCCGCTCCTGGCGCGCGGCGCCATCATCGTGACCACCGGATCGCCGCCGACCGCGAGAGTCTGCGCCGCGAGCGATTGCCAGATGGACGGGCTGGTTCTGTCGTCCACGACGATCAGCACCGTCTCACCCGGCTTGACCGCCATGTAGTCCGCTATGACGCGATGCGCCGTGCGGGCGACCTCGATGGCTAGCGTCATGTGGCCCTCCTCTTTCGCACTGCCGATGCCGCGAGGCACGACCGATGAAGCCCTTGTATCCTGTGCCGCAATTCTAGATCATATCAAATATCTGATTGCAACGCCTCCTGCGGATAGGGAGGCCTTCGACGAGGCCGGCGATGGCTGAGCGCGAAAACAGCGGGCGGAGCTTGGCGGCCGCGGCGCTTGCGACGGGCAAGAGCGCGCTCGCGCGAAGCTTCCGGCTGCACCGTCCGCGCGGCGCCTTCTGCCATGCGGGCTGGTGCCAGCAATGCCAGACGGTGCTGCCGGACGGCTCGCGCGCGCTTGCCTGCCAGACGCCGGCCGAGGCCGGGAACGTGGCTGGCCTGGAATCTGCGGACCCGCTGCGCGCGGTCGCACGCATCGCCGAGAAATGGCCGCCTTGGTTCTGGGAGACGCGGATGCTCTCGCCCGAAGCGGCCCGGCAGCCCTGGCTGGAGCTGCTGCGGCGCATGTCCGCGGCCCCGCCGCTCTCGACTTCGACCTCCGGGGAATGCCGCCCGTGGCGGCGCAGCGCTGCGGATGTCCTGATCGTGGGCGGCGGCCGCGCGGGACTGGTCGCCGCCATGAGCCTCGCCTTGGCGGGACGCAAGGTGCTGCTGGTCGAGGCCGAACGGCTCGGCGGCATCGCGCGCTTCCTCCCGGTCGAGCGCGGCCGCGTTCCGGAACTTGCGAGCGCGGCACGGCGCGCGGGCGCGCAGCTGCGCGAGGGCATCCTCTGCCTCGGCCTTTACGACGGCGCCACGCGCGCGCTCCTCATCGGGCCGGACGGGCCGGAGACGGTGGAGATCTCCTCTCTGGTGGTTGCAGCCGGCGGCTATGACCGCCTGCCCGCCTTCCGCGGCAACGATCTGCCCGGCATCGTCGGCGGACGCGCATTTCTGAGGCTCGTGGCTGCAGGCGCCCTGCCGCCAGCCAAGCGCATCGGCCTCTATGCCGACGCGGCCGCCGCGCCGCGGCTCATCGAGGCGGCGCGCGCCTATGGCCTGGCCTGGGCCTGGATCGCCGGGCCGGGCGCGCTGCCCCTGGCCGCCGAACGCTCCCATCCGCACCGGCGGCTGCGCCGCGCTTCGGGCGACCGGTGCGTCCGCGAGGTAGAGATCGACCCTGATCTCCGGCTCGGCTGCGACCTGCTGGTGCTTGGCCTCAGCCAGCCCGCCTATGAGCTTCAGATGCAGGCCGGCCGGCGCGCGGTGCTGTCCGGGGATCCCGCAGCGGTCCGCACCGCCGGCCCGGCGCTCCTGCCGCTGTTGGAGCTTGGCGAGGCCACGGGCCTCGCAGACGGACCGGACTTCGTGAGCCAAGTCGAGGCCGCCGTCCAGGCCTGGCTCGGCGATCCGCACGGGAACACGCCCGCGCCGCAGGACCATGTCTCCGCCGAGAAACCGGACCCCGACGCCTTCCTCTGCCTTTGCGAGGATGTGCGGGTGCGGGACTGCGAACGGGCGATCGCCGACGGCTTCGACCATGTCGAGCTCCTGAAGCGGCGCACCGGAGCGGGAACCGGGCCCTGCCAGGGCAAGCTTTGCCATGCCGAGCTGATGGCGTGCCTGGCTCGCGCGGGGCGGAACCCGGCGCTGCCGACCGTTCGTCCTCTCTTGCGCCCGGTCCGGCTCGATGCGCTCGCGGGAGCGGATGATGGCGCCTGATAGGGCGGATGCGGTGATCGTCGGCGGGGGCATCGCCGGCCTGGCGATCGCCTGGGAGCTGCGCAAGCGCGCCGCGCGACGGATCGTGGTGCTGGAGCGCCGCTTCAGCGGCTATGGCAGCTCGATGCGGAACATCGGGCGCGTGCGCGCCATGCAGCTGACGCCCGAGCTGGCGCGCATCGCGATCGCCGCGCAGGCCAAGCATGCCGGCCTCTCGCGCGAGCTTGGCCGCAACACGCTGTTCTGGCGGGCGGGTTATGCGCTGGTGCTCTACGACCCCGAGGAGCCCGAGATGATGCGCGGCGTGCAACGCATGCTGCGCGAGCTGGGCCTCAAGACCGAGCTGGCCGCGGGCGCGGAGACCGTGCGGCGCCTGCCCATTCTGGAAGGAGGCGCGCCGCCAGCCGGAGCGTTGATCCGCCCCGACGCCTCCGTCCACCACGACGCCGCGATGTTCGCCTATCGCCGGGCCTGCCTCGCCGCCGGGATCGAGATCCGCGAGGGAGTCGAGGTAAGCGAGATCCTCACCGCCGGCGGCCGGGCGGCGGGCGTCGTCGCGGCCGGCCAGGAGATCAGCGCTCCGCTCATCGTCAACGCGGCCGGCGCCTGGTCCGGCGTGCTCTCGGCAAAGGCGGGCGTCAAGATTCCCAACCGGCCGCTCCGTCGCCAGGCGCTGGTCACGGAGCCCTCTCGCCCCTTCATGCGCACGATGGTCAGCTTCTACCGTCCCGTCGAAGGCTGGTTCCACCAGACCCTGCGCGGAGAGGTGGTGATGGGTGTCGTCCCCGCGGACGAGCCGGTCGGCACCGACCTTTCCGCCAGCGCTGAATCGCTCGGCCGGACGGCGCGCGGGATCCTCGCCAAGGCGCCGCGCCTCGGCAGCTTGCGCGTGGTGCGGCAATGGGCCGGCCTCTATGACGTGACGCCGGACCGCAAGCCGATGGTCGGGCCCACTTCCGCGCTGCCCGGCTTCGTCCAGCTCAATGGCTGCAACGGGCGCGGCTTCGCCCTCTTCCCGATCCTCGCCGAGCTGCTGGCCCGATGGATCGACGAGGGCCGGCGCCCCGACCTGCTGGCGCCGTTCGATGCGGAACGGTTCGCCGGCCAGGAGCAGGCTTCGGTCACTATCGGCGATTACTATGCCGGCTACCGGAAAGCCCTGGACAGCTCCGGCGCAACCATGGAGAGATAAGCCGCGCATGAACCTCGACCGGCCCTTCACGACAAAGACCGACTGGGTCTACAACCGCTTGCGTGCGGAGATCCTGGACGGCGCGCTGAAGCCCGCCGACCGGCTGCGCCTCACCTCCCTCGCGCGTCGGTTCGAGACCAGCGAGATGCCGGTTCGCGAAGCCTTGCGCATGCTGCAGCGGGACGGGCTCGTCTCGTTCGAAAGCCACCGCGGGGCGACCGTCATCAATCTCTCCCTGCAGCGGGCCGCCGAGATCGTCGCCGTGCGCATGCATCTGGAGGTGCTGGCGACCGCCGAGGCGGTTCCGCACCACACCCCCGAGACGCTGGCCGAGCTTGCCGCGATCCTGGAGCGGATGGACCGCCAGGCCGAGGCGCGCCAAGCGCAACGCTTCACCGAGGCGAACCGCCGTTTCCACACGCTGCTGTACCAGCCCGGGCCCAATCGCACGCTGACCGAGGAAATCCAGGTCCTTTGGGACCGCGTCTGGCGGGCGCGCGCCCGTTCCATCTTCGCACTCGACCCGAGCCGAATGCAGGCCGCGCAGACGGAGCATTGGGCCATATTCGAGGCCGCCCGCGCCGGCGATCCGGAAGCCGCGGCCGTGGCCATGGCCGCCCATCGCGTCAAGACGCTCGCGAGCTGGAAGAGGGCCGTCGCGGCCGAAAGCGGGGCCTAGTTCCTCGCCATTTCGCCCCGGACAAGCGTTCTTGCCTTGCATGTACCAGAGTGATGCAGCCAAGGAGCCGAGCCGCGCGGAGGTGGATGCGCTTGCCGGCCCGACGCTCCTGGAGTTCGGGACGCAGTGGTGCGGCTGGTGCCGCGCCGCCCAGCCGCTGATCGGCGCTGCGCTCGCGAGCCATCCCGAGGTTCGCCATATCAAGATCGAGGACGGACGCGGGCGCCGGCTCGGCCGCTCCTTCCGGGTCAAGCTCTGGCCGACCCTGATCTTCCTCAAGGACGGGCAGGAGCTTGCGCGGCTGGTGCGGCCGGACAGCACCGATGAGATCGACGCCGCGCTCGACGGGATCGAGGCGGGCTAGCATGGCGCGCATCGGGGTGCTTTCGGACACGCATGGTCTGCTCCGCCCGGAAACGAAGCGTTTCCTGGCCGGCAGCGACGCGATCATCCATGCGGGCGATATCGGCCGCGCGGAGATCCTGGAGGAGCTCTCGTCGATCGCGCCGCTGACGGCGGTGCGGGGCAACAACGACCGCGGCGCCTGGGCGGAAGCGCTGCGCGAGACGGAGATTCTGCGGATCGGCGCGATCGCGATCCTGGTGCTCCACGATATCGCGCAGCTCGGAACCCGAGCCGCCGCGGCGGGCGCGCGGGTCGTCGTCACCGGGCATTCGCACAAGCCCGAATTGCGCGCGGAGGATGGCGTCCTCCATCTCAACCCGGGCAGCGCGGGCCCGCGCCGGTTCAAGCTGCCGGTCAGCCTGGCCGAGATCATGGTGTCAGGCGATTCGGTGACCGCGCGAATCGTCGAGCTCACGATTGCGACGAAACGCTAACGGCCGATCACGTCCCTGAGCCACGCCTCGAAGGCGTCCAGCAAATTTCGCCGGACCTCCGCGTCGCTGCGGCCCGAGCGCGCCGGCACATGGAACGAGTGGTCCGCATCGGGGAAGAAGGTCAGCGTCGCGCGATGGCCGAGCTGGCGCGCGACCTGCTCCATCAGCATCGCATCGGCGAGCGCATCGCGCGTGCCCTGAAGGAAGAGCATGGGCCGCGCCACCTGCTGGAGATGCGCGGCTCGGTCCAACGAAGGCCGCCCTGCCGGATGCAGGGGAAATCCGAGGAAGGCAATGCCGAGCAGCGGCGGCATGGGCTCGGCGGCTTCGGCTTGCGAGGACATGCGCCCGCCGAAGGATTTGCCTCCGGCGACGAGCGGGACGTCCGGCAGGAGACGCGCCGCCTCGGCCACGGCGGCGCGTACGGTCGCGTGCGCGACCGGCGGCGGATCCGGACGCTTGGACCCCTGCTCCATATAGGGGAACTGGTAGCGCAAGCTGGCGATCCCGCGCTCCTGCAGATCTTGCGCGACCGCTTCGAGGAACGGATGGGACATGCCCGCGCCCGCGCCATGCGCCAGCACATAGCACGCCCGCGCTTGGGAGGGGTTCAGCAGCAGCGCGGAAACCCGGCGCGCCGGGCCGACCTCGATCGTGAGCCGCTCTGCCTGCACCACCCGATGACCCTTGCCGCCGGACCGGAATGGATAGTGGCGCGGAATTCGCGCGGCGGGAAGGATGCGAGCCTGGACCGGATCAGCGAACGTAGATCTCGGATCCCGGAACCGATTGCAGAGCGCCTTGCAGCGCGCGCTGGCTCCGGTCCAGCAGCACCAGGCAGCTCTCGGCCGACAGCAGCTCCGTGGCGGGGATCGCCGGCGCCTCCTTGGCCACGACCCCAAGCACGAATAGCCACCCGCTCGAATGCCGCAGTCGTTTGCGGGTCAGATACGCTCGGAGGATGCGCGCGTCATTTCGAAGCGCCGACGTCAGGGGCTGCAGCGCGTCCTCGCGCAACCCGTGGGGTTCAAGAACGTCCAGGGGCGTCACGCTGCTCCGCTCCG
>JAREAF010000184.1 GCA_029240475.1 Rhodospirillales bacterium
TGGCGCTTGATCGAATGGATGTCGCGGATCGCGGCGAAATCGAGATTGCGCCGCCAGACATAGGGCTTCAGATGCGCCAGGAATTCCGCCCCGGCCGCGAGATCGCCGGCCACGGGCCGCGCCTTGATCATGGCGGCGCGCTCCCAGTTCTGGCCCATGCTCTCGTAATAGGTCTCGGCCGCCCGCACGGAGAGCGCCGGAGGCGTCGAGGCGGGGTCGGGCCTCAGGCGCAGATCGACGCGGAAGACATAGCCGTCCGCCGTGCGATCTTGCAGCAGGCGCACGAGGCCGTGCGTCATCCGCACGAAGCAATCCTGAACCGTCCGGCGCCCGGTATAGCGCGCCTTCTCGCGGTCGTAGAGGGCGATCAGGTCGATGTCGCTGGAGTAATTCAGCTCGCCGGCGCCGAGCTTGCCCATGGCGATGAGGATGAAGCCGCTCCCGCGCTCCGGGTCCTCGGGGTGCGGCAGCTGCAACTCGCCGGCTTCCTGAGCCGCCGCCAGCAGATGCGAGGTGGCGAGCCTGAGCGCGCGTCCGGCGAAATCGGAGAGGGCGCCCGTCACCTGGGCGAGGTCCCAGGCGCCGGCCGTGTCGGCGAGCGCCACGGCGAGTGCGACGCGCCGACGGGCGATCCTCAGCTCGCGCATCAGCGCCGCTTCCGGCCTGCCCGCTCCGCTCGCGCCCAGCTCGGCCAGCGCGCGGCCGATCGCCGCCTCGGGGCCCTCGCGAAACACGGTGACCGCGAAGGGCAGCTCCTCGACCAGAAGGCCGCTCAGGAACGGGCTCGACCCGAACAGGCCGCTGAGGAGCCTGCCCGCGAGCGGATGCTCCCTCAGCTCCTGGGCCGCCAGCGCGGTCTCCTCGGGCTCGGCCCGCGCCCGTTCGGTCCAGCGGGCCAGCATCCTCTGCATCCGCTCGGGCTCGGCGGGGCGGGGCAAACGGTCCTCGAGGATGTTCAGCGCAATCTCGGGCATGACCTTCGGCTCGAATTCGGGCAAAACTCGTGGATCGACCGTTCAGGGGTCAAGTCGTACCCCATCTTTAGGACCAGCGCCCGGCCCATGCGGAATGTGTTCCGCCACACCGCGATCCTGCTGCTCGAGATTCTCGCCGGGCTTCTGGCGGTCGCCATCATCGCCGGCGGAATACTGGCCGTGCGGCTGCAGGACGACGAGCCGCTGCGGCTCTCCTTCCTCACCCCATATCTCGAGCGCGGCCTGAACGACCTTGACCCGAACGTCCAGGTGAAGATCGCGGAGACCGTCCTCACCTGGTCCGACTGGCAGAGCCCCCTGGATCTGCGTGCGCGCAACGTCCAGGTCAGCGACGCCGAGGGCCACAGCCTCGCGATCCTGCCCGACATCGCCATCTCGCTCAGCGTTCCGGCGCTGCTGCTGGGGGAGATCGCGCCGTCGGCCATCGAAGTGGCCGGGCCGCGCCTGGTGGTCGTGCGCACCGCAGAGGGGCGGCTCCAGCTCGGACTGGGGGACAGCGAACGGCAGGAGGTGAATCCGATCGCGCCGGACCTGGCGATGCTGCTGCTGCAACCGGCCGAGGACGGCCGCCACCTGCGCCGGATCACGGTTCGGGAGGCAAGCGTCACCGTGGTCGACCGGCGCGCCGGAGAGGTCTGGCGGCTGCCGGCGGTGAATTTTCAATTGCGACGATCGAAGACCGGGGCGCGGGTCCGCGCCGATGCGGCCCTGGCCCAGCCCGAGCTGACCGCCTCGCTGCGCGCGGAGCTTTCGGTGCCCGCGGACGACGGTCCTGCCGCGGCCAACATAGAAGTCGCCGGGGCCGACCCCAGAACGCTGGCGGCCCTCGCCGGGATTCCGGAAATCGCCCGATTGCGGCTGACGGTGGGCGGCGCGATCTCCGGTCTGATCGATCGCTCCGGCCAGGTGAGCGAGGTGAAGTTCTCGCTGGCCGCCGGCCAGGGCGCCATCGAGCTGCCGGAGCTCTATTCCGAGCCTTTGCCGATCGCCGGAGCCAATCTGCGGGGCCGCTTGTCCCAAGCCTTCGACCGGCTGGAACTCGATGCCGCCGAGCTGACCATCCTCGACGGGCCGACCCTGACCTTGTCCGGAAACGCCGCCGGCCTCGCTTCTCCCGATTTCATCACCGTCGAAGCCTCGCTGGCCAGCGAAGCGGCCAGCATCGAGACCGTGCTGCGCTACTGGCCGGAAAGGCTCGGGCCGGCCGCGCGCAAATGGATCTCCGAGAACATCGCCGGCGGCACGGCGGAGGAGGGCAACGTGCAGCTTGCCCTGCTCATCCCGCGCGCCCAGCCCGGAAAGGCGGAGGTGAAACGCGCCGAAGGCTATTTCCGGGGCAGCAACTTGACGGTCACTTACCTCAAGGGCCTGCCGCCGCTTGAGGGCGTGGCGGGCGAGGGCAGGCTCAGCGGAAACGCGCTCACCATGACGATCGGCTCGGCGCATAGCGGGGCGCTGAAGGTCGAAAGCGGCACCGTGGAGGTGGGCAATCTCGACGGAGAGCCGGAGATCGTCACCATCGACGGGCAGGTGAAGGGACCGTTGCGCGAGGCTCTGGAGCTGCTCGATCGCGACCGGCTCGCCTATCCGCGCCGGATCGGCCTGGACCCCAGGACCGCGTCCGGCTCGGCCGAGGCGCATCTCTGGTTCCGCCTTCCGGCCGAGAAGGACGTGAAGATCGAGGATGTGCAGATCAGGGTCGAGGCGAAGCTCTTCGACGCGGCTCTGACGGAGGCTGCGTTCGGCGCGCCGATCCGCGACGGGCGGCTGGACCTGGCGGTCGACACCAAGGGCCTGACCATGTCCGGCACGGCTGCGATCGCCGATACCCCGACGCGCCTGGAATGGCGCGAGAATTTCCGGAAGGCGGAATTCGACACGCGCATCTCCGCCGAGATGACGCCCGATACGCGGGCGCGGGCCGCGCTCGGGCTTCACACCGCGCCATGGGTGGAAGGGCCCACGCCGCTGCAGATCCTCTACACCCGCTCCGGCGATGCGGCGAGCGCAGAGCTCACCGCGGACTTGACCCGCGCCGCGATGACGGCCGAGCCCCTGCTCTGGAGCAAGGAAGCCGGCGTTCCGGGCCGGGCGCGTGCGCGCTTGTCCTTGCGCAAGCGGGACGTCACCGGGTTGACCGGCGTCACGGTCGAGGCCGGAGACCTCAGCCTCGCCGGAAATGTCTCGCTCGGCGGCGCCTCGGGCGCCCCGACCCGCATCGCCCTCGACCGGCTCGCCTGGGGCGGCTCGCGGCTGGAGGGCGTCCAGGTCGAGCTGGGCTCCTCGACCGTCGTGCGCATCGCGTCCGGCATCCTCGATGCAGGGCCGTTCCTCGATCGCCGCAAGGAAGAATCGGCGACGCCCGACGGCGAGGAAGAGGAACCCGGCGAGCCGTTCCAGCTGAAGGCCCCCCAGCTTTCGCAGCTGCGGACCGGGGAAGACCGCGGCCTTGCGCCGGCCTCGCTCGACCTCTCCCATGACGGCGATCGCTGGCAGTCCGCCGAGATCTCGGGCGGGCTCCCGGGCGGCAAGACGATGTCGGTGCGGTACGGCACCAACCCGGCGACCGGCCGGCGCGCGCTGCGCGTGACCAGCGACGATGCGGGCGCCCTGCTGCGCACGGCGCGGCTGGTCGAGACGGTGGTCGGAGGAAATCTGACGATCGAGGGCGAGGCGGCGGAGCCGGGCTCGGCCGCCCCCTTGCCAGTCCGGGCGGAGATCCAGGACTACCGCGTGGTGCGCGGCAAGGTGATGGCCAAGATCCTCCAGCAGGCCAAGCTCGAGGACATCAACAGCCTGCTCGCGCAGGAGGGCATTCCCTTCGCCCGCTTCACCGGCAAAATGGTCCTGACCGACGAGCGCATCGATATCGAGAAGGCGCGCGCCTACGGCGCCGCCCTCGGCATCACCGCCAAGGGCAGGATCGACCTCGATGCCGATCAGGTGCAGATCGAGGGGACGATCGTGCCGGCCTATGTGGTGAGCCAGGTCATCGGCGAGATCCCGCTGATCGGGCGCATCCTGACCGGGGGGGAGGGCGAGGGGCTGTTCGCGGCGACCTACCGCGCGGAGGGACCGCTCGACGATCCGAAGGTCTCGGTCAATCCACTCGCTGCGCTCGCGCCCGGCTTCCTGCGCGGCCTGTTCAACATCTTCGATGGCGGCGGGAACGGCGGAGGGGAGGCGGATTACACGCCCTTGCCCCCGCGCGAGGCCAAGTGATCAGCCCGCTTCGACCAGCGCGTGGCGCTTCTTGCCCACGGAGAGCTTGATCAGCCCCTGGCCGTCGAGATCGGCCGAGGTCACCGGGCGCATCTCGTCGTCGATGGCGGCATCGTTCAGCTTCGCGCCGCCCGCCTTGATGAGGCGACGCGCCTCGCCCTTGCTGGCCGCCAAGCCGGCGCGGTGCAGCAGCTCGAAAGCGGGGATGCCGCGATCCAGCTCCGCGCGCCCGATCGCGATTTTCGGCAGAGCCTCGCCGCTCGCGCCCTCCTCGAAGGTGCGGCGCGCGGTCTCGGCGGCGGCTTGGGCGGCGGCCCGGCCGTGCGCGAGCGCGGTCGCTTCGGTCGCCAGGATCTTCTTGCTCTCGTTGCGCTCGGCGCCTTCGAGCCGCTCCAGCCGGGCGATCTCGTCCATCGGCAGCTCGGTGAAGAGCCTGAGGAAGCGGCCGACATCTGCGTCCTCGACGTTGCGCCAGAACTGCCAGTACTCGTAGGGCGACAGCCTCTCGGCGTTCAGCCAAACGGCGCCCGTCGCCGTCTTGCCCATCTTAGCCCCGGAGGCTGTGGTGATCAGGGGCGTCGTCAACCCATAGAGCGCGCGTCCGTCGAGGCGGCGGCCGAGCTCCACGCCGTTGACGATGTTGCCCCACTGGTCCGACCCGCCCATCTGGAGCTTGCAGTCGTAGCGTCGGGCCAGCTCGACGAAGTCGTAGGCCTGTAGCAGCATGTAATTGAATTCGAGGAAGGTCAGCGGCTGCTCGCGCTCGAGCCTGAGGCGGACCGAATCGAAGGTCAGCATGCGGTTGATGGTGAAGTGCCGGCCGACCTCGCGCAGGAACTCGATATAGCCGAGCCGGTCGAGCCATTCGGCATTGTTCGCCATGACGGCGTCGGACGGGCCGCGGCCGAATCCCAAGAACTTCTCGAACACGCTGCGGATGCCGGCCATGTTGCGGGCGATCTGCTCCTCGGTCAGAAGCTGGCGCTGCTCGTCCTTGCCGGAGGGATCGCCGACCTTGGTCGTGCCGCCGCCCATGAGCACGATCGGCCGATGGCCGCAGCGCTGGAACAGGCGCAGCAGCATGATCGAGACGAGGCTGCCCACATGCAGGGAGTCCGCCGTGCAGTCATAGCCGACATAGGCGGTGAGGGAGCCCTCGCGCAGCTCGCGGTCCAGGCCCTGCGCATCGGTGCAGTCCTGGACGAAGCCGCGCTCGATCGCGATGCGCAGGAAATCGGATTTGACGGCGCTCACGGGACCTTGGACTCTCTGCAAAGGGCCGGCGGGCGGCCGGCTTGCTGGAAGGGCGCCCCTTTACCACAATCGCGCGCGGCGCACAAAGCGGAGGCACAGCCATGGGTCCGGATCCCGTCCTCGCCCTCGGGCTGATGAGCGGCACCTCCATGGACGGCATCGATGCCGCGCTGATCGAGACCGACGGTCAGGCGAAGGTACAGCCGGTCGCCTTCGTGACCCAAGCCTACGATCCCGCTTTCCGCAGGCGCCTCGCCGAGGCGGTCGCGTCGGGCCGCGCCGGGGTGGCGCTCGAAGAGGAGCTGACGCGCAAGCACGCCGATGCCGTCCGAAGCTTGCTGGGCGAAGCCGGAGTGGACGCGAAGGATGTCGCGCTCATCGGCTTTCACGGCCACACCATCTTCCACGCGCCGGCGGAGCGGCGCACCGTGCAGATCGGCGACGGCGCGTTGCTGGCGAAGCTCACCGGCATCGCCGTGGTGAACGATTTCCGCACGGCGGATGTGGCCGCCGGAGGGGAGGGCGCGCCTCTGGCGCCGGTGTTCCATCGCGCCATCGCCGGGACCCTGGAGAAACCGGCCGCGGTGCTCAATATCGGCGGGGTCGCCAACGTGACCTGGATCGGCCGCGACGGGGCGCTGCTCGCCTTCGACACCGGTCCAGGAAACGCGCTGATCGATGATTGGGCGCTGACGCATACGGGCTCTCCCGTGGACCAAGGGGGCCGGCTCGCCGCCGCCGGGCGGGTGGAGGAGCGCATCCTCTCCGAGCTGGCGGCCGATTCCTATTTC
>JAREAF010000185.1 GCA_029240475.1 Rhodospirillales bacterium
GGAAGAGGCGCCCTTCGACCTCCCAGTCGCTTTGGGCCGCCGCGACGCCGCCGAGCCGCTCGTAGAAGGTGAGATAGGGATTGGCCCGATAGGCCCAGACGACGAGCGCCTCATGCCCGAGCCCCGCCAACCGCCGCACCGCGCGCTCGAACAGCGCGCGGCCGAGCCCCTTGCCCATCTCCTCCGGCAGCACATAGAGCAGCGAGACCTCGGCCGTGACGCCGGAAAGATCGCCCACGATGGGGCGCTTGCGCTCGCGCACCGGCCCGCCGGTGGCGAAGCCGACGATGCGGGGCTCGAGCGTTGGCTCAGTCATCCGCGTCCTCTCCTTCGAGGCTCGGCTATCGCCTCGCACCTCAGGATGAGGACGCGGGGAATCGGCTGGAAAGAATTCCTCATCCTGAGGCGCCCGCCGCAGGCGGGCCTCGAAGGATGAGGCGGCACCCGCAGCGGCCGCAATCTCCGCGACCAGCGTCTCGGCGCCGTCGTCGCGCGCGAGGATCTCGACCCATTCCCGCGTCAGCACCTCGACCGTGCGGCCATCCAGGTTCTCGCGGGGGAGGATGTCCCGATAAGCGAGCCGCCTCGCCGCCCAATGCACGGCGGCGATGCCGGCCTCGTCGCGCCCCGCGCGCGCCGGGCGGAAGATCACGCGCCCGCTCATGCGCCTTCACGCTCCAGCACGGCGAGGAAGAAGCCGTCGGTGCCGTGGCGCGCGGGCGTGAGGGTCAGGGCCGGCCCTTCGGTCGGCGCGGGGGTCTCCGGCAGCAGCGCCGCCCACAGCTCCGCGACGGAGATCTGCGCGAAGTCCGGATGCGCGCCGAGGAAAGCGGCGACCTGCGCCTCGTTCTCCTCCGGCAGAAGCGAGCAGGTCGCATAGACCAGCCGTCCGCCCGGCTTCACCAGCCGCGCCGCGCTGTCGAGGATGCGCCCCTGCAGCCGCGCCAGCTCGGCGAGGCGCTCGGGCGCGAGGCGCCATTTCGCATCGGGGTTGCGCCGCCAGGCGCCGATCCCGGTGCAGGGCGCATCCACCAGCACGCGGTCGAAGCGGGCTTTGTGCTTCTTGACCCAAGGATCGCGCTCATGCTCCAGCGGCACGCGCTCGACATTGTGCACGCCGGCGCGCTTCAGGCGCACCGCGGAGCGGTCGAGCCGCCCGGGCAGCACGTCGCAGGCGGTGATCTGCCCCTTGTTCTGCATCATCGCGGCCAGCGCCAGCGTCTTGCCGCCCGCGCCCGCGCAGAAATCGCAGACCCGCATGCCGGGCTTGGCCTCGGTCAGCAGCGCGACGACCTGCGAGCCCTCGTCCTGCACCTCGACGAGCCCCGCCTGAAACGCCGGCACATTGCCGAGCGCGACCCGGCCGTTGAGGCGCAGGCCCCAGGGCGAGAGCTGCGTCTCCTCCGCCTGCAGCCCGGACTCCGCCAGCGCGTCGCGTGCCGGGCCCCGCGTCGCCTTGATGAGATTGGCGCGGAGGTCGAGCGGCGCCTCGGCCATCAGCGCCGCCATCTCGGTTTCGAGACGAACGCCGAAGGCTTGCGCCAGCTTCGGCTCCAGCCATTCGGGATATTCCAGGCGCACGGCGCGCGGCTGCTCGGGATGCTCGATCGCGCCGCCCTCCAGCGCGCGGGCGAACGCGCGCTCCTCGCGGCTCAAAGGGGCGGGGCGGTAGCGGCCGCCGTCGAAGGAGCCGGCGATGCGGTCGGCGTCCCATCCGTCGATCAGCGCCAGCGCGGCGATCATGAGGGTGCGGCCCGTAGGCGCGAGCCCCGCCCCGCCGCGCTCGACCCACCAGCCGAGCGCGGCGCGGCGGCGCAGCACCGCATAGGTGCGCTCGACCAGCTCGCGGCGGTCGCCCGAGCCGATATAGCGCCGCTCGCGCAAATAGGCGGCGACGCTGGCGTCGGCCGGCGCGTCGCTGGCGAGGATCAGATCGATCAGCTCGATCGCGGCCTGGATGCGCGCAGCGGGAGTCACTGCGCCGCCCCATCGAGCGCGGCAGGGATAATTCCAGCGGCGCAGCAGCCCCTTGCGGCGAGGGGGGAAGAAAGCGGAACCCGCACGCTCCGCTCCTCTCCCCCCTTGCGGGGGAGGGTTAGGGAGGGGGGTGGGGATCGGAACCCAACCTGCTGGGGAAGCGCGGCGGCATGCATGTGCGCAGCACTACAACCGTCACCCCCTCCCCGCCCTCCCCCGTCAAGGGGCAGGGGGAAGAAAGCTTCGCCGCCGTCAACCAGCATCCGAGAAGGTGGCCTACAGACCGGGCCTGTAATTCGGCGCCTCGCGCGTGACGGTGATGTCGTGCACATGGCTCTCGCGCAGGCCGGCCGAGGTGATGCGCAGGAAGGTGCAGTTGCGCTGCATCTCCGGAATCGTGCGATTGCCGGTGTAGCCCATCGCCGCCTTGAGCCCGCCGACGAGCTGGTGCAGCACGTTTCCGACCGTGCCCTTATAGGGCACCTGGCCCTCGACGCCCTCGGGCACCAGCTTGAGGGCGTTCGAGACCTCCTGCTGGAAATAGCGGTCGGCCGAGCCGCGCGCCATGGCGCCGAGCGAGCCCATGCCGCGATAGGCCTTGTAGGAGCGGCCCTGATAGAGGAACACCTCGCCCGGGCTCTCGTCGGTGCCCGCCAGGAGCGAGCCGACCATCGCGCAATCCGCGCCGGCGGCGATCGCCTTGGCGAGGTCGCCCGAATATTTGATGCCGCCATCGGCGATCACCGGCACGTCGGCCTTGCGCGCCGCCTCGACCGCGTCGAGCACGGCGGTGAGCTGCGGCACGCCCACGCCCGCGACGATGCGCGTGGTGCAGATCGAGCCGGGGCCGATGCCGACCTTGACCGCGTCGGCGCCGGCATCGATCAGCGCCTTGGTGCCCTCGGCGGTCGCGACATTGCCGGCGATCACGGCGACGGCGTTGGAGAGGCGCTTGACCCGCGCCACCGCCTCGAGCACGCCCTTGGAATGGCCGTGCGCGGTGTCGACCACCACGACATCGACCTCGGCGGCGATCAGCGCCTCGGCGCGGCGCAAGCCCGCCTCGCCGACGCCGGTCGCGGCGGCGACGCGCAGCCGCCCCTTCTCGTCCTTGGCGGCGTTCGGAAAGGCCTGCGCCTTCTCGATGTCCTTGACCGTGATGAGGCCGATGCAGCGATAGGCGTCGTCTACCACCAGCAGCTTCTCGATCCGGTGCTGGTGGAGGAGGCGCTTGGCCTCGTCCTTCTCGACGCCCTCCTTCACCGTCACCAGCTTGTCGCGCGTCATCAGCTCGAAGACCGGCTGCGCGGCGTTGGTCGCGAAGCGCACGTCGCGGTTGGTGAGAATGCCGGCGAGCCTGCCGGAGCCGCGCTCGACCACCGGGATGCCGGAGATGGAATGGTCGGCCATCAGCTTGAGGGCGTCCGCCAGCGGCTGGTCGGGATGGATGGTGACGGGATTGATCACCATGCCCGATTCGAACTTCTTGACCCGGCGCACCTCGTCGGCCTGGCGCTCGGGCTCGAGATTCTTGTGGATGACGCCGATGCCGCCGGCCTGCGCCATGGCGATGGCGAGGCGGCTCTCGGTCACGGTGTCCATCGCCGCCGATACGAGCGGGATGCCGAGCCTGATCTGCCGGGTGAGGCGCGTAGCCGTGTCGGCCTCGGCCGGCAAGACGGCGGACTCCGCCGGCCTCAGGAGCACGTCGTCGAAAGTGAGCGCTTCGCGGATGTCCATGGAGCTGCCAACGCCCTTTGCATATGCGAAAACCGCCGACAGCCAGATGAGGCGGTCGGCGGTGGAAGTTGGCGACCCAACATACACGAAAAGCGGCTAAAGCCAAGAGGGCTTGGTTGCGGCCCCGCCGCCCTCACACCGCCCGGAGATACCAATCCAGCTCGGTCGGGGTCACCACGGCATCGAAACGCCGGCGCTCGGCGTTGCGGACCGCGCCATAGAGCTTCTGAAAGCGCGGACCGAAATACTCCGCGATGGCGGGCGAGGCGTCGAACAGCCCGAGCGCCTCGGACCAGTTGCGCGGCAGCGGCTCGGCATCGAGGGCATAGCCGTTGCCCTCCACCGGCGCGCCGGGATCGAGTTTTCGCGTCAGCCCGTGATGGATGCCCGCCAGCACCGCGGCGGTCGCCAAATGCACATTGGCGTCCGCACCCGCGACGCGGTGCTCGACCCGCCGCGCCCTGCCATCCCCGGCCGGGATGCGCACTGCCGTGGTGCGGTTGTTGTAGCCCCAGAGCGGCGCGGTCGGCGCGTAGGTGCTTTCCTGGAAGCGGCGATAGGAATTGGCGTTGGGCGCGAAGATCGCCTGCGCGTCCCGCATCGTGGCGAGGAGACCGCCGACGGCGTGGCGCAGCGCCGGGCTGCCGAGCTCGGTCGCGTCGTCGAAGACGTTGCGGCCCTCGCGGTCGAGCAGGCTGACATGGATGTGCAGCCCGCATCCGGCATGCTCGGGATAGGGCTTGGCCATGAAGGTGGCGGCAAATCCATGCCGCTCGGCGACACCCTTCACCAGGCGCTTCAGCATGAGGCCGTGATCGGCGCCGCGCAGCGCGTCCTCGCAATAGCGCAGATTGACCTCGAACTGCGCGGGCGCGGCCTCCTTGATGGTGCCCTCGATCGGCAGGCCCTGCCGCGCGGCGCCGGCGTCGATGGCCTCGAACACCGCCTCGTAGTCGCTGATGTCGGTGAGGGTCAGGACATGGGTCTTGCGGTCGCGCTTGCCGGTGACGGGCGAGACCGGCGGCTGCGGCCGCCCCTCCCCGTCCGGCGCGCGATCGATGAGGTAGAATTCCAGCTCGATGGCGATGCAGGGCGCGAGGCCGTCCGCCGTGAAGCGGTCCAGCACGCCGGCCAGGAGCGCGCGCGAGTCCCCATAGAAGGGCGTGCCGTCATGATCCGTCATGGTGGCGATGACCTGCCCAAGCGGACGCTCCGACCAGGGCATCGGCGCCAGCGTTCCCGGCACGGCGCGGCAGACACGGTCGCGCTCGCCCTCGTCCCAGATCAGGCCGCTTTCGACGACGCTGTCGCCGGTCGCCTCCAGGGCGAAGACGCCGCCGGGCATGCGGATCCCTTCGGAGTAGAGCTTGGGCAGGGTCTCGCGGGTGAGGCGCTTGCCTCTGAGAATTCCGGCGAGATCGGGAATGAGAACGTCGACGCCTTGTATCTCGGAATGCTTTGAGAGAAAGCGGGCGGCTTCCGAAGCCTCATAATCGGCTGGCACGATAAACCTTTGATTAGTTGCGGGTTCTACAAAGGCTGGTGATGGTTCGCGGCGGCGTCAAGGCTCCCCCGTTGGACAATGGCTCCCCCCACCGCCTCGGTTGCCTTCATAAGCGGCCTCTGCTAGCCCTAAGGGCCAAAGCTGCCGGGCGCCCCTTGCATTCAAATATCGGCGGGCGCCGATGGCCTTCTTCCCGCGCCTTGACCTCAAGCCATCCCTCGCGCGCCGGGACGACGGCCGGAAAGCCCGGCCGGGCGCCCTTCGGGCCGTCCGGGCGGCCGGCGGCAGTGGGCTGAACAAAGCGTGTCATGAAGCAGATCGAGGAGTGGCTGCGCAGCCGGTCCATCGACGAGGTGGAATGCCTCGTGCCGGACATGGCGGGCATTCCGCGCGGCAAGATCCTGCCGGCGGAGAAATACGTGAAGAGCATCCGGGAGAACGGCCTCAGGCTGCCCGAGAGCATCTTCATCCAGACCGTCACCGGCCAATATGCCGATGAGGAGGACGAGGCCGTCACCGACCCGGCCAACGGCGACATCTACCTGCAGCCGGATCCGGGGACGATCCGGCTCGTCCCCTGGTACGACGCGCCGACGGCGCAGATCATCCATGACTGCGTCTATGCCGACGGCCGGCCGGTGGACATCGCGCCGCGCACCGTGCTGCGCCGCGTGCTCGACCTCTATGCCGAGCGCGGCTGGCGGCCGATCGTGGCGCCGGAACTCGAATTCTTCCTGGTCCAGGTCAACACGGATCCCGATTATCCGCTGGTCCCGCCGGTCGGACGCTCGGGGCGTCCGGAGACCGGACGGCAAGCCTACGGCATCGACGCGGTGAACGAGTTCGATCCGCTGTTCGAAGAGATCTACGATTTCTGCGAGGCGCAGGAGATCGACATCGACACGCTCGCCCACGAGGCTGGCGCCGCGCAGATGGAAATCAACTTCAACCATGGCGATGCGATGGAGGTCGCCGACCAGGCCTTCCTCTTCAAGCGCACCGTCCGGCAGACGGCGCTGCGCCACAAGGTCTATGCGACCTTCATGGCCAAGCCGCTCGCCGACGAACCCGGCAG
>JAREAF010000186.1 GCA_029240475.1 Rhodospirillales bacterium
GCAGCGCTGGAGCCTGCGCCTGCTGGATCTGTCCCTTGCTCTCAAAGGCAACTGCCGGACCTTGTCGGGAGCCGCGGCTATCTGGCGAGGCCTGCGCGCCGGCCGGCCCGACCTCGTTCTGGCCCGGACCATGGATTACGACCGCACGCCCTGGCTCGCCGCAGCACTGCTCGGCCGTCCGCTGGTCCTGGAACTGCATCATATCGGCAGCTACGAACGGCTGCAGCGCGGGCGCGGCGCCTCGCGCCTGGCGGAGGCCGCGGAACGCGCTAGGTGGCGGCGGGCCGCCGCGCTGTGGGTGATCTCGCAGGAGCTCGGGCGGCTGATCGTGTCGCTCGGCGCCGAGCACGAGAAGGTGCATTGCATCCCGTGGGGCATCGAGGACCCCCCGCTCGGGGCCTGGCAGCCGCGGCCGAGCGAGGATCCGGTGCGCGTGGTCTTTGCCGGCAGCTTCTATCCCTGGCACGGCATCGAGGTGCTGCTCGAGGCTTTTGCGCGCACCGTCCGGCAAGCGCCGAATCTGCACCTGAGCATCATCGGCGACGGGCTGTCGCGCGCCGAGAACGAGCGCCACGCGCGCGAGCTGGGGATCGCGGACCGCATCGAGTTCACCGGCTGGCTTGAGCATCGCGAGCTCGCCCGGCGCTTGCGCCAATCTCATGTCGGCGTCGCCCCCTTCCTGCCGGCGGATCCTTTCTACATGCGGCCCGTCAAGATCCTGGACTACATGTCCGCCGGCATGGCGATCGTCGCCTCGGGGCAGGGCGAGGTCGAGCGCATGCTGGAGCATGGCCGCACCGGATGGCTGGTGACGCCGGGCGATCCCGCTTCGCTCGCCGATGCGCTGGTGCGACTTGCCCGCGACCGCGATTTGCGCGAGACGCTGGGGCGCGGCGCCCTCGCGGAGGCTGCGCGGCTCGGCACGCCCATGGACACCGCACGCCGGGTCCTCGATCTCTGCCGAGAGGTCGTGTCGGAGCAGGCGGCCCGGATGACTCCCGCGGTCGGCCAGGGCGCGGGCGAATGATCGCGCGCAACGCGCAGCCCGGGGTGCTTCTGGTCGGTACCTTCCCGCCGCCGATCGACGGCATGTCGGTCGTCAACATGGCGATCCGCGACGCGGTGCAGGACGGCCGCACGCGCGTGGCGGTGGTCGACAGCTCGGCCAAGGGCCGGCACGGGCTGGCCTATCACGCGCGCAGGCTCCTTGCGCATCTTCGAGCGATCATCCTGCTGCTGAGCCCCCGAGGCTGCGGACTCGGCAGCCTGTGCCATGGCGTGAATGCCGGGCTGGCGATGCCGTACACCTTGGCGCTGGTCGCCGCCGCCCGGGTCGCCGGCATGCGGATCGTGCTCTACTACCACAGCTCCAATTACCTGAGGCGGCGCTCGGCGCTGCTGGCGGTCACGGTGCGGCTCGCAGGGCCGGGATCGCTGCATGTCCTCGCCAGCGAGGACATGGTGCGGGCCTTCCGCAGTCTTTATCCCACCGCCGCGCGGTTCCTTGTGGTGGACAATTGCGCCTACGTACCGGAGGCCATGCCTGCGCGCATGCGGCTGCGCGAGCCGGTGCGCATCGGGCTGCTCAGCAACCTGTCGATGGAGAAGGGGTTGGGCCTGGCCATCGACACGGCGCGCGAGCTCCAGCGTCGCGGCATTCCCGTCCGCCTGATCTTGGCCGGCCCCCTCGTCGGGCCGGAAGCGCAGGCCGCCGCGGAAGCCGCCGAGCGAGAGCTCGGCGCTGCGGTCGAGTTCCGCGGGACCGTGCTGGGGGACGAGAAGACCCGGTTCTACGCGGATATCGACGTCTTCCTTTTCCCCAGCCTCTATCCGCACGAAACCCAGTCCATCGTGGTGCCCGAGGCGATGGCGGCCGGCATGCCGGTGCTGGTCCACGATCACGCCTTCATCCGCAACCTGCTGGCCGGTTGCGAGATCGATCATCTGCTGCTTGCGGCAGACGGCAGCTTCCCGATGCGCGCTGCGGATGCGATTGCCGGGTGGCGCGCCGATCCCGCGAGCTATGCAGCCGACGCTTACCGCTGCCGCGCCCGATTCGACGAGTTGCGGCGGCGCGGCGTCGAGCAGTTCGGCAGGCTCATCGCGGAGCTTGCGCCCACTCCTCGCAGTCAAGGTTTCGCTGCTGCGGCGGCGCGGGGTCGTATCGCCCACGGCCACGACTGAGCCGCTGTCGGCGCCGGAGCTTCAGTCGCGCAGGATCGTGAAACGATCGATCACGCGGCTCGGTTGGCCGTTCTCCGAAACCGCATGCACCGCCACCTCCAGGCTGCGTGCATCCACCGCGATCATTGCGTAGTGATGCGCGCCGTCGTCCCGCACGGCGATGAAGTCTTGCTGGGGGCAGGTGTAGTGGGAGAAATCGCCTCCGATGTCCGAGCGTTTGCCGCTGGGGCTGATCTTCGCATAGATCGTGCCGATGCCGGCCGGTGTCGTCCGGGCATCCTGGCTGGCGATGACCGGCGCATCGAAGGCCGATCGCAAGGGGAACGTCCGCTCGAAGTTCTGGTCGTGGCCGCTCAGATGCAGATCGACCTTGTGGCGCTCGATCACGGGCACGAGCTGTCGTCGGATATCCGGATTGGCCGGGTGGCTGCGCCCGTGCGCGAAGATCGGCTGATGCTGGAAGACGATCAGCCACCGCGCGCCATCCGCGCGCGCCGCGGCCAAATCCGCGTCCAGCCAGGCGACGTCCTGCGGGTCGACGGTCTTCACGGGAGCATAGAAGGCCGCGAAATGCGCGCAGCCGATGCGGAAGGAATAGCATCGGCCCTGGCCTCCGGCCGGGTGGGCGAAGCGCGGCTCCCAATCGCTGAACCGCTCCACGAGATCCACCTCGTGATTGCCGTATTGGGCCATCAGCGGGATCTCGCAGGCGAGCGGCTCGATCTGCCGGAACCAGGCATCGATGCCGGTGGCGATCGTCTTGAAGCGCGGGTCCTTGTCGCAATAGGCGTAATCGCCCCCGCCCAGCAGCAAGAGCGGACGAGCTTGCCGCAGCTCCTGCAAGACCGGCAGCACGCCGTCGGCTTGGCCGCCCGGCCGGCCCATCACCCCGGTGTCGCAAAAGAAGGCGCAGGTGAAGCGGTCGCTGTCCGCGGCGGGAGCCGTCCGGGTCGCGAAGACCTGGCTGGTGAATTCGCGCCCATCGCTGTGGACGAGGACGCGATACTCATACTCAGTGCCCGGGCGGAGATTCCGCAGCTCGGCCGTATGCACCGAGCCCCCGATGCCCGGAGACGGCCGGTAGACGGCGGGCGTGCGCTCCCAGGCGCGCCCGCGTTCTCTATATTCGACGAAGCCCTCACCCGGCGCCGGCGTGATCCATCGCACAGTGAGGCTGCTGGCCGGATCGCCGGTCCAAGACAGATGAATCTGCTCCGGCGGTCCGGGCTCGGCGCGATAGGCAAGCCGCGCAAGCTCCAGCCTTATCCGTCGGGACTGCTGCCGCAGCGAGCTCCTGACCTGCCTTATCGCCCGGCGCAAGGGCGATGGGCCGCGTCCTGGCGCACCCGGAGTGGGCAAATGGTCCCGATGTCCATCGAAATTCGAAACAAGTGCGGCCATCCTTGATCCCCCGTCCCATTCTAACGCTTCCGGGCATCGGTAGGATCGTTGCAGTCGGGAGTAATCCCGGAGCCCACGATCGGCCGGAGGTCGGGCCAGGAGTTGGCCCTGCGACACTTTGGCCCCGCGCGGCGCGCCTCTGCCATCCGCGGCTCTGCCGCGCTTGACGGGGGATCGCAGCCGGGAGGAATAATCCCAGCCTGCAAGTGCCGCAGCCGTCACTCCGTCTGTGCCCGCAACAGCGGGCGCAACCGCCCGAAGGAGCCCGCCATGAATCACGAAGTCATCATCACCTGCGCCGTGACCGGCGCGGGCGACACGGTCGGAAAGCATCCGGCCATCCCGGTGACCCCCAAGCAGATCGCCGATGCCGCAATCGAGGCGGCGAGCGCCGGCGCGGCGGTGGTGCACATCCATGTGCGCGACCCGGAAACGGGCAAGGGCACGCGCGACCCGCGGCTCTACCGCGAGGTGGTCGAGCGGCTGCGCGCCAGCAACGTGGACATGATCATCAACCTGACCGCAGGCATGGGCGGCGATCTCGATATCGGCGAGCGGAACCCGATGGAGTTCGGGCCGAACACCGATCTCGTGGGCGCGCTGGAGCGCCTCGTGCATGTCGAGGAGTTGCGGCCGGAGATCTGCACGCTCGATTGCGGGACGCTGAATTTCGGCGACGGGAACCTGATCTACGTGTCCACGCCCCAGCAGCTCAGGCAGGGGGCCAAGCGCATCCAGGAGCTGGGCGTGAAGCCCGAGCTGGAGGTGTTCGACACCGGCCATCTCTGGTTCGCCAAGCAGATGCTGAAGGAGGGCCTGCTCGACGCGCCGCCGCTCTTCCAGTTCTGCCTCGGCATCCCCTGGGGCGCGTCGGCCGACACCACCACCATGAAGGCGATGAAGGATTCGCTGCCCGAGGGCGCGGTCTGGGCGGGCTTCGGCATCGGCCGCATGCAGATGCCGATGGTGGCGCAGGCGGTGCTCCTCGGCGGCAATGTGCGGGTCGGGCTCGAGGACAATATCTGGCTCGAGAAGGGCGTGTTCGCGACCAACGGCAAGCTGGTAGAGAAGGCGATCAAGATCATCGAGCTTCTCGGCGCACGGCCGGTCACGCCGGCCGAGGCGCGCCAGAAGCTGGGCCTGAAGCCGCGCTGACGTAGAGTTCTGCGAAGGGGAAATCGAGAGATGGCGAAGAGCATTCGGCGCGTGGCGCTGGTCGGCGGCGGCGTGATCGGCAGCGGCTGGGCCGCGCGGGCGCTGGCGCATGGGCTTGACGTGGTGGCGACCGACCCCGCGCCCGGCGCGGAGGGGAAGATGCGGGCCGCGGTCGAGAATGCCTGGCCGGCCCTGCAGCGCGTTGGGCTGAAGTCCGGCGCGGACATGAAGCGGCTCCGCTTCGTGGCGAGCGTGGAGGAGGCGGTCGCCGACGCCGACTTCGTCCAGGAGAGCGCGCCCGAGCGCGAGGACCTGAAGCGCAGGCTGCACGCCCAGATCGACGCGGCGGCGAAGCCGGACGTGGTGATCGCCTCCAGCTCCTCGGGCCTCTTGCCGAGCCGATTCCAGACGGATTGCAGGCACCCGGAGCGCGTCGTCGTGGGTCATCCCTTCAATCCGGTCTATCTCCTGCCCCTGGTGGAAGTCCTGGGCGGCGAGAAGACCAGTCCCGACGCGATCGATCAGGCGATGGCTTTCTACCGCTCCATCGGCATGCATGCGCTGAAGGTGCGCACCGAGGTGCCGGGCTACATCGCCGACCGGCTGCAGGAGGCGCTGTGGCGCGAGGCCCTGCACATGGTGGGCGAGGGCGTCGCCACCACCGCCGAGATCGACGATTCGATCCGCTTCGGCCCCGGCCTGCGGTGGTCGTTCTTCGGCACCTGCCTGATCTTCCACATGGCCGGCGGGGACGAGGGAATGAAGCACATGCTGGCGCAGTTCGGCCCGGCGCTGGAGCTGCCCTGGACCAAGCTCAAGGCGCCGAAGCTCACCGACGAGCTGTTCCAGCGCATGGTGGAAGGTACGCAGGCGCAGGCGCAAGGCCGCTCGGTCAAGGAGCTGGAGCGGTTCCGGGACGACTGCCTCATCGCCGTGCAGGAGGCGATCGCCGCCGTGAAGAAGAAGCACGGACTGCCGCCGGACTTCTGATCATGGAATTCGGCCTCACCCCCGAGCAGCAGATGCTCGTCGAGAGCCTCAGGGCTTTCGTCGAGAAGGAGCTGATCCCGCACGAGGAGCTGGTCGAGCGCACCGATCAATTGCCGCCCGAGCTCGCGGCCGAGATCCGGCGCAAGGCGATCGAGGCCGGCTTCTACGCGGCGAACATGCCCGAAGAGCTGGGCGGCGGCGGGCTCGACAATGTGTCCGTCGCGCTGCTGGAGCGCGAGCTGGGCCGTGCCAACTACGCCCTGCATTGGACGGTGGCGCGGCCGAGCAACATCTTGCGCGCTTGCCGGGGCGAGCAGATCGAGCGCTACTTGAAGCCGACCATCCGCGGCGAGCGGGTCGAGTGCCTAGCCATGACCGAGCCCGGCGCGGGGTCGGACCTGCGATCGATGACCACGCGGGCGGTTCGCGACGGCGACCATTATGTGATCAACGGCCGCAAGCACTTCATCAGCCACGCCGATGTGGCCGATTACGTGATCCTGTTCGCGGCGAGCGGGGTC